>JAESSZ010000392.1 GCA_016763875.1 Nannocystaceae bacterium | reverse complement strand
GTCGACGATGGCGGCACCGAGGACGCCGATGACACGGCCGGCGGCACCGCCGACGATGGCGAGGACGACGGCCTGGGAGACATCGAGCCGGTGCCAGGGGGCATGCGGCGTCTGCTTCGCAGCGAGTACGTTCGCTCCGTGCGCCTCATGCTTGGTCCGGAGGCCGAGGATGCTGCCGATCCGCCCCCAGATACGGCCCAACTGGGCTGGGACGCGATCGGAAACGCGATTCTGTCGCTCTCGGGAGACCCCATCGAGGACTATGAGCAAACCGCGACGGCCGTGGCCAATGCGGTGATAGCCAACCCCGCGGTGTTGGCCGAGACCGTCCCGTGCGTCACCGGTGGTTCCCAGGACGCGTCCTGCTACGGGGACATCGCCACTGACTTGGGTCGTTTCGCGTTCAGACGCCCAGTGACGGACCAGGAGCGTGACGCGTTGGTCGCAATCGCCGAGGAGGCGCGAGCATGGGATAGCGGCAACTTCCTCACGGGCGTGAAGTACGAACTCATGGCGATCCTGCAGGCGCCGAGTTTCGTGTACCTGACCGAGGTGGGCGAGGCCGAGGGGTCCGTGCGGCGGTTGACCGGCAACGAGCTTGCCGCGCGCATGTCGATGTTCTTCCTGGGGCGCACCCCTGATCTGGCGTTCCTCGATGCGGCGGAAGCAGGCGAACTCGACGACGAGGCCGGCATCCGCGAGTGGGCCGAGACGTTGGTTGCCAGTTCTGAGGCACGGTTAGCGACGGAGAACTTCTTCGACGAATATCTGCGTCTGCGTAACCTGGCGAGCCATCCGAAGAATGCCGAGATTTTCCCGGCATTCACCGAAACCCTCGCCAGCGCGATGCGCCAAGAGACGCTGCTGGTGATCAACGACATCGTCTGGCAGAACGATGGCGACTTTCGCGAGGTCTTCGATGCCGACTACACGTACATCAACGGCGAACTCGCGGCGCTGTACGGGATGCCCGCGCCCGGAGGGCCCGGGTTTGTCAAAGTCGACTGGCCGGCAGAGCAACATCGCGCGGGCCTGCTGTCACAAGGCAGTTTCCTGGCTCTGCAGTCGGGACCGTTGCGCAACTCGCCGACCAAACGCGGCAAGTTTGTGCAGGCGACGCTGCTGTGCAACGAGATTCCCCCGCCGCCCCCGGGGGTCGAGGCCGACCTGCCGGAGCCGGTGCCCGGTCAGACGCTCAAGGAAACGCTGGCGGCGCACATGGAAGACCCTTCGTGTTTCTCGTGCCACGGTGCCACGGACCCGATCGGGTTTGCGTTTGAGTTCTTCGACGGGATCGGTGCGTACCGCACCCTCGACAACGGCTCGCCTATCGACGCGGCGGGCGAAGTCGAGGGCGTTGGCGAGTGGATCGACGCCGCAACATTGGCGACCGTTATCGCTGAGCACCCCAACACGACCCGATGCGTGATCCAAAACGTCATCGAGGGCAACTTGGGGTTCGCGGTTACCCCTGGCATTGCGCCGGGAATCGCTGAACTCGAGACGGCATTTTCCGACTCGGGCTACAGCCTGCAGACCATGATGGTCGAGCTCGCAGTGAGTCCGCTGTTCCGCTACGTCGGCGACCCGAAGTGAACGCGAGATAGAAACGATGTCCAAGTTCACTCTCAATCGACGCACAATGCTCAGGGGCATGGTTTCGGGGTCCGCGGTTGGCATCGGGCTGCCGCTGCTCGAGGCCATGCTCAACACCCATGGCGAAGCACTGGCGGACGGCTCAGACCTGCCGCTGCGATTCATCGCGTATTACTGGGCCGACGGGATCGTCATCGACCAGTGGGAGCCGCCCGACACGGGCGCTGGGTACACCCTCTCACCGGCACTGCAACCGTTACAGGGTCCGATCAAGGACTACGTCAATGTCATCTCGGGCATGGGCAACCTGTACAACGGCCAGTTCCTGACCCACCACGAGGGCATGTGCGGGTTCTCGGGGCACCCGATCATCGCCTCTGGCGGCCTCAACTCCGACGCTGGCGGCGCCACCCTGGATCAGGTTATCGCCGACTTGCCCGGGGTCGCCGACTGTACCCCGGTCCGCGCGACCCACGTCCGAATCTCCAAGCGTGAGTCACAGGACGGCGATGGCGGCACGACCGTCGTTGCCATGTCGCATCGCGACGCGGGGGGTGGCAATATCGTCGCCCAGATCCCGGAGACCAACCCCGTCGAGGTCTGGCAAAATCTGTTTGGGACGTTCATGCCGTCTGTCGACGACGCGGATCGCCGCTTGAGCGTCCTGGACTTCGTCAAGGCCGACGCCGACGCGCTCAAGGACCGTCTCGGGATGGCAGACCGTGCACGGATCGACGCCCACCTGCGGGGAATCTCGGAACTTGAGACCAAGATCACCGCGGTCATCCCGAGCTGTGAACTGCCAGACACGCCCACCGAGACCAACCAGGATGTTGGCGGTGTAGAGCAGATTTCATCGGTGGTCGCGGCGATGTCGGGCCTGATAGCGCAGGCGTTTGTTTGCGACATCACGCGGGTCGCGACGGTGCTGTTCAAGAAGTTCGTCGCCGACAGTGTGTTCGACGAGATCAACGCCAACGACCAGCACCACTCCGCCAGTCACGGCGGGCCCAACAACGCGACGTACCGCGCGGGCATCACCTACCAGATGGAGAAGTTCGCAGATCTTCTCAACGTGTTGCACGGCACCGAGGACCCGATGGGTGGCAACCTGCTGGACAACACGATCGTGTTCGCCACAAGCGACTGCTCTACCGGGCAGGTGCACTCCATCGAACGCCAACCGATGCTGGTCGCCGGGCGCGGTGGCGGCCATCTGGTCGCGCAGAGCGTCCACCATCAGTCGACCCCGTGGAACAATAGCCACAGTAATCCGAACTCGAGCGGCAACATGTCGGACGTGCTGCTGAGCTGTCTGCGGGCGTTCGATCCGGGCGCGAACTCGGTCGGGTCCGGCGCGCAGCGGTCGGAAGACCCGCTCACCGACATCCTCGCGTAGCGAGGCGGCGGCGGTCAGCAAGTCTCCTGGCTGCCGCTACTCGACTTCTTGGTCGATGTAGAGACCGGCGGCCGCGTTGACGCCATTCTCGTCGGCCGCGCCCGAGCGCTCGAATGTCGAAAACGTGAGGTCGTCATCGAGGTCGGCGAACGCCTGCGCGGTGAACTGGCAGCGACCAAAGCCGCTGGCGGCATTGCTTGCGCGATAGCTGTAGTGGAAGAAGTGGGCCTGTTCCATCCCGAACGCCAAGCCGTTCCAAGCGGTGTTGCCTCCCCACAGTTGCATGTCGTAATAACCCCCGCCGCCCGCACCGCCTGCGTTGGGTACGCAACGACTACCGGGGCCATCGTTGCAGTTTGCGACCGCGGTCCCGGGCGTCACCCCGCTGTTGGAGATACCGGTTTCCTCGGCCTGTTGATGCGGGCAACGATGGGTCGCGAGATCGGAAATGCCGCCGCCCTGTTCGATGATTTCGACATCGCCGCGGTCGGTGTGCTCCTGGCCGAAGTAGCTGGCACAGCCGTCGAAGATCTTGGCGAGGTTGACGCGCGCCTCGCTCGTTCGAGCGCGTCGCATGTACTTGGTCAACGCCGGAACGGCAATCGCCGCCAGGATCCCGAGGATCGCGACGACGATCATGAGTTCGATCAGCGTGAAACCCAGCGAATTGCCCTGTCTTGGGGTGGTCACCGGCTTTGCGCAGAACTGCATCAAGGCGAGGATAAGCAGGCTTCGTGCCGTAACGTCGCACCACGCAACCTCCGCTGATCTCAACGAGTTGGTGAAAAGCACCGGCCCAGCGGGGCGGAGGAGAGACGGTTAGTGTCACCGTGTCGGCCGCAAAACGTCACTACACTCGTCGGAGCGGCCCGCGGACGGCCTCTCAACAGGGCGCTACCGCCCCATGACGGCTGTTCTGGCGTTTAGTCGACATCCGAGTCATGGGCTAGCGCGGCCGAGTTGATGCAATAGCGCCGCCCGTCGGGACCGGGACCGTCCGGGAACACGTGCCCGAGATGACCGTTGCACGCCGCACATCGCACCTCGGTCCGGACCATGCCGTGAGAGTCGTCGCCGTGGTTCACCACGGCAGTCGGCTCGGTGGGCCCGGTGAAGGATGGCCACCCGCTGCCCGAGTCGAACTTTGCGGCCGCGTCGAACAACGTCGCCCCACAGCCCGCGCAACGGTAGCGGCCTGGCGTTTTGCGGTCCCAGTAGGCGCCGCTGAACGCTCGCTCGGTGCCGCCCTCGCGGAGGACTCGAAATTGATCCGCCGACAGGCGCTCCCGCCATTGGGCCTCGGTGAGGTTCGTCGGGTTGTCGTTAGGGTCGGTCACCAACGCCAGCTTGGGATACGCGCGACGACTTGCAAACCCAGCGCCGTGCGACGACGCTTGTCGCGCCTGTAATGCCCGAAACCCCCAATCTCGCGCGCTTCGAACGGATCGGCTGGGAGTTGTGGCTGGCACCGGCGGTCGCCGCGGCGGTTTGGGGGGTGCTGGTTGCGAGGGCCGACGGAGAGCTGATGCTCGCCCGAAGCCTTGTCTTCGTGGGCGGGCCGGTTGTCTTGCTCGCCGGGCTGTTCGAACGCCTGGGCTCATATCTGCACGCTCCGCAACGCCGCACGCTGCTGCCGCTGCCGTTGCCACCAGGGCTTCACTTCGCCGCGGCGACACGGCCGCATCGGGTCGGCATGCTCGCCTCGGCTGCGCTCGGTTCGGTGGCGCTCGGTATTGCCGCATCGGCCGACCTCCTGCCGGCGGGAGCATCGGGCACCACGGTGGCGCTGCTTGTCGCGGACTGGGGATGGCTCGTGCTGTTGGCGGCGCTGACCGAACCCGCGATCGCAGCGGCCTCCGCCTGGCTGGGACGGCGGTTCGAGGAAGACAGCGCGGCGCGCCGCCTGCAGCTCCAGGCAGGCGGCGGGTGGACCTTGCCCGAGGCGGTCGTTCACCTCTACGCGCCAGCCCTGGGCGTGGGGCTCGCCACG
>JAESSZ010000391.1 GCA_016763875.1 Nannocystaceae bacterium | reverse complement strand
GCTAGCCGCGCTCGCCCTCCCGGTCTTAATTACTGCTGCGTTGCTTCCCCCGGTTGCGCCCCTTGTCCAGATTGCGCCCCCTGAGCCCGCCCTAGAGACTGCGAGTGCCGAGCCGCCGGGCGGGGTGGAAGACGGGTGGGATGACGCGGATGAGGTCCCGGCCGACGACGCGGGAGTCGCACCAGCGGAGACGACCGACGTCCCGATCGAGCAGACCATGCCGGATTCCATGGTCGCGGCAACACCGCCTACATCCGACACGCCCGCACCGACCGAGGTGGTCATCCCCAAGAAGACCGGGCTGGCCCTGATGATCACTTCTGGGGGCCTGGGCGCGGTCGCCTGGGGTGTGATGGGTTGGAGGATGGCGCGCATTCGGAGATTGTGTCGCGCGAGCGACGACGCGCTCGATAGTGTCAACCAAGACACAATCTCGGGTGTGGTCGACGGCGCTGGGGAATGCTTCGTCTCCGGCCGGGGCGGCAACGCGTTGTTATGGACGCTTCAAGCGATTCCCAACGCGGGGAACTGGGGTATCGCTCCGGCGGTGGGTGTCATCCGCGGCAAATATGACGCCGCGCGTTTCGTGAAACTCGGCGAAGCCGACCGGAACCCCAACGTCTTCATCGGGGCCGGCGCAGGACTACTGGGCCTGGGTGTCGTGGGACGACTCGCGGTCATGGTGATTCGCGTTCGGTCACTCAACCCCGTGAAGGGCGTCGCGGCCAACTGTATCGACGGCGACACGGACCTCAGCACCTTCTACGACTGCTACGCCCGCAAGAACATGCTGCTATACGCCGGCCACCAGGTCTCGTCGGCCGCGGTGGCCGGAGGCGCGGGCCTGCTCAGCTACGGCATCACCTACAAGAAGGAGCGCTCACGACTCGAAAAGCTCAACGGTCGCCAAGCGCAGACCAAGTTCGAGTTTCGCGTCGAGCCGGCGCTGGCGCGCACGTACACGGGCGTCTCCACCACCCTGAGATTCTAAGGCCTCGACTCACTCGCGAGATTGCACCGCTTGCGCCGTGGTGTGTGTACGCGCTCGCTCGACGCCGGTCCGACCTTCGTTAATAGCGATCACCACGTGCTCGACATCGCCCTGCACAACCACACGCACGGTTTGCTGAGCGGCGCGGCCATCGAGCTGCACCATGGTGCCAGCGATCGCGTACCACTTCGGCGTGTCCGCCACTTGTTCGAACGCTTCGAGCGAGAACGGTTGCTCGACCAGCCCCTCGCTCGCCGGTTCACGCGAGACTGCGGTTTTTGACAACGTGGGCGGCGTCTTGGCATCGCCAAAAGCGAGCACCATCATTGCGGGGCCTGCAATCTCCCGCAGCTCCAGGGGTTTCGGCCCCCAGCCAATCGTCACCGACTGCCCGTCGGCGCATGGCAGGTAGAGCATCGCGGAGACCCCGGTCGCCGTGAGCTGGTCCTGCCGCAAGTTGCCGTCAGCGTCCCGGTAGGACCACGTACGCGTATTGCCTGAGCCCGCCATCACGGGGGGCAACCGAAACTCGCCACCAAGCGTCACCACCCCGTCGTCACAGGCAACGGCGAACGAGTCCTTGGTATCGCCATCCCCATTGAGGTCGAATGCCCGTCCCGAACTCAGGACGTCGCGTTCTTGCAACTTGCGGCCCGCAAGACCGGTCACCGTGAACGGCTCCGCGGTGTAGGCAACGGGCCCCGACCATGCGCGAATGCCCGGGCGCTTGTTGAGCACCACCGTGATCTCCGTTGAGTCCTGGACGCGAGCAACCGAAAGCTGCGGCGGCTCAAAAGCGGCCCCCGCCTCCGTGGCCTCCGCGTCGGTCTCTTCTTGTGCCTTGGGCTTCACCTCCGCCGCAGGCGGAGCGCTGCGAACCTCAGACGAACGAGCCGGAGTCGCCGCCGAGCAGCCCGGTACGCCCAAAGTGACTGCGACAAAGAGGTGCTTGAACACGCCCGGTTGTACCAGCTCTTTGGGGGCGCACTGGCCTCCCGAAACCCGCGCGCGGACTCTCGCCTTCAGATCGTAAACCGCTTCTCAGCGCTCTGAGAGCGTTGGGCCTCGCCAAAACGAGCGCGGCGAATGACCTTGCGAATGCAAGCCTCACCAGCCGCGTCTTGTTTCCCTGTGACCGAAACACGGCCCGGCTTTCCGCTTGGGCCGATCGTCAGTTTAACGCTGACTTTCTCACCCGGAAACAGGCCGCCCTTCTCGCCACATGCGCTGACCTTGCTCGCGAGTCGGGCTAAGACCGCCTGCACTTCGCGCGCGCTACGGCGTCCCGGGATGGCGGTCGCAGTGTCGGCATCGGCCGCATCGACGTTGGGGCCGTCGCCGGAATCCGTGGCAGCGATGGTGACTTTCTCGACGGCTCGCACCTCAGGTTCAGGCTCAGGTTCAGCGCGCGGCTCAGGCTCCGGTGGTTTTTCCGACGGCGGCCTCCCCTCGAGATTCGACTCTGCCCGGGCCTTGGGGGCCGAAGCGACGGCAACCGAGACACTCGCTGTCGCCGTGTCCAGGGCACGCTCCCCGCTCTCACTCGCCCAGACCGCAATGCCCCCGCCCAGCGCGAGGGCGGCGACTGCCGCGGCGGCGATGGGCAGCCTCGATCGACCCGTTCGGCCCGGATGCATCCCCGCGCCCGCTTCATCGATCGCTTTGAGCGCATCAACAAACTCTCGCGCGGTCGCGAAGCGTTCGTCGGGATCCTTGGCCAACGCCTTGGCTACCAGCGCGTCGACTCGCTCTCCAAAACCAGCGTCGGGTGCCGCCTCGCTCACGGGCTTTGGGACTGCGTTGACATGCTGGTAGAGAATCGCCATCGCGTTTCCGGCAGCAAACGGCACGCGCCCGACCAGCATCCGGTACAAAATCACGCCCACCGAGTAGAGGTCTGAGCGTCCGTCGAGTTCGGCGCCCTGGCCTTGCTCTGGCGACATGTACTCTGCAGTGCCCATGATCGCGCCCGTGCGTGTCAGTTGCTCATCGGCACCGTCACGCAGTTTTGCGATTCCGAAGTCGATCACTTTGACGAACTCGACGTTGTTTTCGCGCGGCGTGATGAAGCAGTTGTGCGGCTTCACATCGCGGTGGATGATGCCGACCTGGTGCGCGGCCGAAAGCCCTTCGAGCAGCTGAATCGCGATACCCTGGGCACGCTCCCAAGAGATCTGGCCCTCACGCTTGAGCATGAAGTGGAGATCTTCGCCCTCGAAGTACTCCATGACGAAGAACGCGCGGCCATTGACCTCGCCGAAGTCCGTGATGTCGACGACGTTGTCGTGGCGGATCTTGGAGGTAGCCTTGGCCTCCTGGAGAAATCGGCTGACTGCACGCGGCCGCCGCATCTGCTCCGGGGCCAGCACCTTGATAGCCACCTTCTTGTCGATCTTGAGGTGCTTGGCGAGGTACACGTCGCCCATACCGCCCTCGCCGATCAGCCGATCGACCTCGTATCGACCCGCCAGCACCGCACCGGACACCAATCCTGTGCGATCACCGAGCAAGCCAGAGGGCGCGGTACGCTCCGGGTCGTCCGCATTCGCCAGCTCAGTCGACACTATGATCGACTATAGCGACCTTGAGGCCATCCACGCGGGCGACTTATGATGTGGGTGATGCAGGGCGTGAACCGGCGGCGGAGGACATCCCGCGCAATCGCACTCGCGGGCCTTGCCGGGGTTGCCCTTGGGCCAAGCCGCGCGAAATCCGCTCCTGACGAAACGACGGTGTCCGGTCCAACGGAGACGGCGGACGCGCCTGAGCCACCGCGTGCCGACGACGCCGACACGACGACGCCCCGAAACCAGGGCGAGTTGTGGCGGGACGCCCAGGCCAAGCTCGGCACCGCGGACTACGTGGGCGCCATCAGCGAACTCGC
>JAESSZ010000390.1 GCA_016763875.1 Nannocystaceae bacterium | reverse complement strand
GGCTGTCCAGC
The DNA here is from genome assembly GCA_016763875.1 of Nannocystaceae bacterium. Lineage (GTDB taxonomy): Bacteria > Myxococcota_A > Polyangia > Nannocystales > Nannocystaceae > JAESSZ01. Next base: position 8,590 of record JAESSZ010000390.1, on the reverse strand, counting down.
GCGGTTTTTTCAGCAGTTCAACGAGCCATGAGGGCTCGGGCGGCGGACGTTGGGCCAGCGCGATGACGCCACGGTGAAAGTCGAACCCGACCACCTCGCGCAGCAGCGGGGCGCGTACTTGCCAAACCTCAGACGGCAGCAGTGCGGCATCGAGCCGACCCAGCTGGCTCGCCGTCCCCACCACCGCGCGCACAGCGAGGGGACCCGCCAGCGCGCGCGCCACCGCAAGGCCACCTTCGATCACCAGCAGCGCATCGGGCGAGCGGGCAGCACTGCGAAGATCGCGAAGCGGCGCCAGGCGAGGGTCGCCGACTTCATCGATCGTCGGCCAGCAGGGCGATGGCTCGAGCATCAGCCGCCTTCACGGTTCTCGCCCGAGGGCTCGGAGCCGTCCCCACTGGGGGGCATCGCATCGCTGCTAGCAGAGTCGCTCGCATCGCCGCTAACGTCGTCATCCGCAGCGCGCGCGCGCGCATCGAAGTCCGCAACAGCCGCCTCGATCTCAGCGCACACCCCATCGCGCGCTGCCTTGGCTGCGATCTTGATAGCGTTGGCGATTGCCCGCGCATGGCTGCGGCCGTGCGCCTTGATCAGCGGGTACCGGAATCCGAGCAGCGGGGCGCCACCGTACTCGCCGTAGTCGGTAACGTCCTTGAGGCGTCGCAAGCCGCTGCCCAAAAGTATGAGACCCAGCCGCCACAACAGCGAGCGTTTGAAGGCCCACTTGCCTAGGCCACGCAAAACCTCGGTGACCCCCTCGGCCATCTTGAGCGCAACGTTGCCGACGTAGCCCTCGCACACGATCACATCCGCCCCACCGGTCGGGATATCGTTGCCTTCGACGTTGCCGATGAAGTTGATCCAGGGGTCGTTCTTCATCAGGCGATGGGCCGTGACGAGGTCCTTGTCGCCCTTGCTCTCTTCGCTCCCCATATTGAGAAGCGCCACGGTCGGGCGCTCAACCTTGGAGATTCGGCTGGCGTAGGCGTGTCCCATGTAGGCGAAGAACACCAGGTCGCGCGGCCGACAGCGCACGGTGGCGCCGACGTCGAGCAACAACGCAAACGGATCGGGACTGACCTCCCGTTTCTGGGTCGGGTAGACCGCGGCCAGCGCCGCCCGTTGCACGCCCGGAATCATCGGAACATGCTTGGCAGCGGCCAGCACCAACGCGCCCGTGGACCCCGCCGAGACCAACGCGTCGGCTTTGCCGGCGTCCAGCAGGCGCGCCGCGACCAGGATCGAGGCGTCGGGCTTGGCCGTCAGGGCAGCTCGCGGCTTTTCGTGCATCTCGCACACCTCGCTGGCATCGATGATCTCGATCTGCCCCGCGCGATGCTCGTGCTCGGCCAACAGCGCTTCGAGGCGGTCACGCTTGCCGACCAGCGCGACGTGGATCGTCGTCTCCATGGTCACGCGCGCTGCCGCGATCACCGGCTGCTCAGGCGCGTCGTCGCCTCCCATGGCATCCAAGGCCACGACCACGCGGGGCTTGTCGTTCATCGCGGGCGCAAGTGTATCACTCGGTGCCGAGGCGAGCCTTCAGTTCGTGTCTCAGCTGGACCAAGCTGGCCGCCGCGAGCGCGAGCCATCGCGTCACCGCCGACTGCGGCGCCGGTTCGTCCGCCGGATGGTCCGGCTCCACTTGCGGCAACTGCATGTACGCGGTGGCCAGCGCACCATCGCTGGAGAACGAGACCTCGTCCGAGACGTTGGAAAACAGCTTGCGAACCGCATTGTTGGTCGCGAGAAACTCGGAGCGAAACTGGCGAACCCCTCGCTCGGTCGCCGCCGCCACCAGCCGCAACATGAGCAGTCGACCCAGCCCGTGGCCCTGCATCGCATCGAGCACCGCGAGTGCAGGCTCGGCGACCTCGGGCTCGGCGGCGATTCGAACGAAGCGAGCAATACCGACGCCTGCGACTTCCTGACCCTCCTCGTCGATCTCGCCCAAAACCAGGCAAAAATGATCTTCCCCGTCGATCTCGGTCAGGTAGCGCAGTTCAGCGTCGCCCAGCTCGTCCTTGGCGGTGAAAAACCTGCGGTACCGAGACTCTGGGCTCAGTCTCAAGAACCCCTCGTGCAGCCGGTCGCGATCTTTGGGCGTCAGCAGGCGCAGCCGCAGCCGGGTCCCGTGGGGGGCCGTCCAGCTCCTCCACGTAGTCGGGCCCAAACCGACGGACCTGTCGCTGCTCGGAGTCGACACTCACCCCTGCGACCTTAGCAGTCGGGGCCGGCCGCGCTACGATGCGCGCCACGTGGCCCAGATCCGGATCTCGCCCGAGCGCAGCCGTCAACTTCAAGCGCACCATGAGCAGCGACTGCGTAATTGCGTCCCGTGGTCTGCAGCAATGAAGTGGACCCCCGAGCTGAACATCGTTGGCTCGACTTATAAGGTCCTTCCGCTGTGGCCCGAAATCGGCGCTTCGGCGGGCCCAGTCTCGGAATTGCCCGACAAACTCCACGTCGACTCCCCATCGCGTCGGTTCCGATATTGCGTCCGGCTCAACCCGCGCGGCACCGCGATGCACACATGGTGGGGTAACCAAGTCGGCACCGTGGTGTTCGACAGCGACGTGCTGATCCCCGCGCTGTACCAGGCGCGGCCCGATGCGGAACGCACCGGGGATCACTGGGAGCCGATGCCGTGGATGAGCATCACACCCGCGGAGATCATGACCCTGCGACCAGGCACGCGCATGGCCAAGGGGCGGGTTGTGATCGCCGGTCTGGGCCTGGGCCACCAGCTTATCGAGGTCACCAAACGGCTGCAGGTCAAACGAGTCACGGTCGTGGAACTCGACCAGGAACTCGTGGATTGGATCATGCCGCAGATCCGGCCGCATTGCCGCAAGCCCGTGGAGGTCATCGTCGGCGATGCCTACGAGGTGCTTCCCAAACTCAAGGCCGACATCGCATTGATCGACATCTTCCCGGGCTATGGCGATGGCTTCAAACGCGTGGCCGAGTTGGCCAAACAATGCCCCGGCATCAAGAAGCTGTGGGGTTGGGGCACGAGCGAGATGACGGGCACAGCGCAACGCTAGCCCCGTCTAAAACAGCTCCATCTGGTGCTTGCGGCCCTGCGCGGCGGGCCACACTGGCATCTCTCCGACGTTGGCACGGTCGGACAACATCGCCATGAACGTCCGCGCGAGCCCTGGCGCGAAAAAATCGTTGGGGCAGTGCATGAAGACGTACGGGTGCAGCCCCTGCGCCAACCATTGCGCGACCCGGTCGGCCCAGTCCAAGAGCAGCGCCTCGCTCTTCACCGGATCCGGGTCGGCCACAAAACGCACGATCGGGCGCGGACCGACGGGGACGGCGTGCAAGGGCAGCTTGGGTTTGCGCGATTGCGAGGCCGCATGGTGCGGGTCGACCGGCGGCCGCGCATGGAGCCCTCGCGTGTCGAGCACCACGCGATCGATTCCCCTGCTCATGCAGGACCGCGTCCAGCTCCTGGCACGGCGTGCCCGCCAACAGGCCCGGGTGGCGCACCTCGACCGCGTAGGTGTACTCGCCCGGTAGCGTACCCACAAAGTCCTCGAGCCTCGGAAGGTGCTGCGGGCCGAAGTGGGGGGGGAGTTGAATCATGAATGGCCCAAGCCGCGGACCCAGCGGGGCCATGCGTTCGATGAATCCTTCGGCCTCGCGACGCGCGTTTGCAAGCAGTCGGTCGTGCGTCACGGTGCGGGGCAATTTGAAGCAAAACCGGAATGTTGAGGGTGTGTGGTCTCGCCAGCGCGCCACGGTGTCGGGACTCGGGGTGGCATAGAAGGTCGTATTGCCCTCCACGGCGTTGAACACCTTGGCGTACGTCTCCAAGAACTGTGGCTGCTGGGTGCCCGGGCGAAATAGCTCCCCCACCCAGTCCTTGCGCCCCCAAACGGGACAGCCAAGATGCACACCTTCGATCGCCATATGGGGCGCTGAGGCTACCAGCCGCCGCTATTTTCGCGGAGACCACAGCATCCGGGATACCCGGCACGGGCAAGACTTGGGAAGATCGCTCGGCTTTGGGTACGCTGGGCCGCATGACGCTGTCGCTCGCCTCGCAATGGAAGCTCGTCGCCGCCGGACTCATGGCACACGCCGACGAAGTGATCGTGGGTGAGGAATGCGAACGTTTGATGGTGTTGGTCGAGGAGGAGGTCGACGGCGACGAATACGGAGAATGGCTCAGCATCGTCAGCGACCCCGACAAGCTGCGCACGACGTTGGCTTCGCTGGCCCCCCTGCCGGCCGCAGACCACCGCGCCGTGTTGGAAGAAGCGTGGATGATGGCCGTGATCGACGGCGTGCGTCATCCTCAGGAGATAGCCATGCTGGAAACGCTCGGCGAGACGTTGGGCGTGGAATCGGTCCAACTCGAGTTTTGGCGCGAGGCATGGGCGCAGGCACAAAACGATCGTGCCGAAACCACCGTTCGCACCCTCGCGACCCTGCTGGCGAGCCACGATCCCGCCGCGAGGACATCGGTGATGGACACGGTGCTGTTCGAGTTGCCGACGACCACCGAGCACCGAGACGCTCTCGCGGTTATTGCCAAGCTTCCGCAAACCCGTGCGGATGTCGTGCAGCGCACCATGGCGCTGTCAAAAACGCTGCGGTACGACGTTGTGGCGCGGGTGGCGAACGCGATCGCGGGCGTCGACAACGCGGAGCAGGCACAAACCGAGTTGCGAAGCATCGCGACCGAAGCCGGGCTCTCGGAAGAGGCGTTCGACAAAGCAGTCGGCGTCCGGGCTTAGTCCCCGACCGCTCACGAGACCGCGATGCGTGAGCCCGGGAACTCGACGTAGTAGCGCTCGACGTCGTCTTCGGCGGCGCACAGACACAAACGGTCGTCAGCCTGCACGACCATGCCGTCGGAGATCTCCACCAGGACGTCGTCTTCGCGTTCGATCGCGACCACGGCGCAACCCGTGCGTTGCCCGATTCGTCCCTCCCGGAGGCTCTTGCCGACCAAACCAACTGCCCCCACCCTGACCAGCTTGACCCGCTGCGCCAGCGAAAGCCATTCCTCGCCCAACAGCTTGTGCGCGAGGATCTCGCCCGCGACCTCGGCCAGCGAGAGCCCGAAGTCAGCCCCCGCCAAGTGAATGCGTTGCACATTTTCCGACCGCTGCACGCGCGCGACGATGGGGACGTCGGCCACAGCATCGCGGGCGACGGCGGTCGCAAAAAGCGTGGTGGCGTCGTTGCCCACGGCGAGGACCACTGCGCACGCTTCGGCCGCCCCCGCGCGCTTGAGCACCGCGGCATCGAGTGCATCGCCCACGATATCCACGCCGTCTTGGGCCACCCGGTCCAACACTCGAACCGCCTTGCCCATGTCGCGGAGGATCTGGGCGACCTTGGCACCCACGTCGCCGTAACCAACCACGAGGACCGGCCCCTCACGCTGCAGCGGCGTCGCCATCGCGCCCGCCTCGGTCACCGCACGTTCACTCCCCACCACCACGAGAATCGACCGTACCGCGAGGATCTCGTCAGGATCGGGATGTTCGAGAAACTCGCCACCGCGCCATCGACCGATCACCGTCGCGCCGCTGCGCCGCCGCAGGTCCGACTTACGCAGGGTTGACCCGGCAAGTTCGCTCCCCGCATCGACGCGCAACTCGGCGATCCTCAACTTGCCGCGAAGCTGGCGTAGCCCCGCCACCCGCTGGGCGATGCGTTCGGTCGCCAGGCTCACCAACGCCGCCGCCTGAATGTGTTTGGGGGTGTAGACCGCAGTTGCACCGGCCAGCATCATCGGGCGGCGATGCAGTGGCTCCTCGGCCATCGCAATGATCTCCCCCTTGAATCCGGCCTGCCGCGCCGCGAGCACAAACGCCCCATTGTCGTCGTCATCCCCGTTGGCAATGATCGCGCGGGCACGGATCAACAACTCCGCGTCTGGCTCGTCGTCGCGCAGGTTCGCGTACACGACCGTTCGCCCGCGTTCGTGCAGCCGTCGGGCGACCGGTTCGTCTTCCTCCAAGATGACGACGCGATGGCCCGCGCGCTCCAGCAGATCAACGAGCGTCGAGATCGCCGGACCAAAACGATAGATGAGGACGAAGTCGGAGAACTTGGGCGCGGTATGAGGAAGACGCCCCTGAAAGCGCTCCTCGAAGTAGGGCATGACAAAGACGGGGATCACCAGGAACGCCACCGACATCCCGACGAGCTGAACCACGACCACAAACAGGATCATCGCCGGGTTGCGCCAGTGCGCATCGCGACCATAGCCGGTGGTGGTCAGCGTCTCAGCCGCCCACTCCAGCGACTGCCAGAAACCACGCGTCTCGCCCTCAAGATGCGTCATCGCGCTCATGTAGAGCAACGCGATGATGACCAGCAGCAGCGGGAATGCCCCGATGAGTAAGAGCAGCCGCCGCCTCGAGGAGGACATCCGGCCGGGAGTGTAGACGAAAAAGGAGCGCCTCCTGCTTGGAGGCGCCCTCGGGGACTCGAACTCAGAAAGTCGGGCTCCATCGGCCCGTGGCGCCGCGCACTACTCGCGGGCGCCAACTAGGGCGTAGTCGGAGTTGCTGGCCCAGCCGCGCACCATGACGTGCAGCTCCGCGGGCGTGGTCAACTCGACCACGCAGGTCTCGCGGCTGCCGCTCTTGAACGGGCGGCACTCGAACAGCGATGTGGTCGGTGCGGCGCCCGTACGGATGTAGAGGTCGGCGTCATCGGTGCCCGTCAGCTCGAACGTGTAGCGGCCGGCGGCCAGTGTCGGGGTGGTGAAACGGTGCTCGACATCGCGCGCGATCGTGTCCTGCGCGGTTAGGCCGGCCCAGGCGTCGGTGCCACCGCCACCGCCCTCGCCGAAGCCAGGGAAGTACACGTTGTCCTGCTCGCCGCTGACAAGCACGACCTCGTCCGAATCGATGCTCAGGAACATCTGCTCGTACGTACGCGGCGAGGAGTACGACAGCAACCCGCGCACCAGCGCTATCGAGGCCGCGGGCATCTCTCGGAAGAACGAAGGCATCGCGTTGGTGACGATGTCGAGGTACTTGGTGCCATTGGGGTCGTCGTCGTTGACGTCCATGTGCGCCTCGGCGAGCGCGTTGTCGACGTAGGCGTAGGTGTCGCAACCGTTCATGAAAACGATCGCGTACTGCCCTTGCGCCCAGTCACCCTTTTGGGCCAGCGCACGAATGTTGGCGCCCAACCCGGCGTGGCCGTTGTAAATGATGAGGTCGGCATCCGGGGTGAGGTCGGCGTAGCGGTCGTTGAAACTCGCCCCCGCGGTGCGCACGTTGTCGACCAGGATCGCCGTGACTTCCACGCTGCGACCATCGTCGAGCGTTGCGGTGTAGACGATCTCGGGAGTGCCCACGCCTGGCGAAAACGGGGGGTCAGCCGGGTCCATCACCAGGTCTGCGTTTCTCAGCTCATTCTCGATGGCGCGAGAGAAGCGGTTGTACGCGGAAATACCGGCGTCGGAGTTCGAGGTTGCCCCGTCCTCGTATTTGCCGAACACAGCGACGACCGACAGCACATCGTCTTCCCAGACCTTGTGGTACTCGGGGTACTTACCGGTGGTGTTAACCGGACTGATCGTCAGGTCGGCGGTGACCTCGATGACGTCCTGTGCATCGAGCTCGCAACCGAAGCGCGCCGGACGATAGTAGTACCACATGGATCCGGACGTCACGTCGTGCGCGCCGAAGTCGACGCAGTCGTGGTTGTACTTTTCGGTGAACGCGGACTGGCCGGAGAAGCTGATGTCGGTCGGCAGCGTGAAGCGATAGCTTGACGGCACCGAGTCCCGATCGCCCCACGCGACGGGCAACTTGGCGTGGTACGAGATGCGCGTCAGACCGCCCTCGCGGCTCGTGCTGATGTTGGTCACCTCGAGCTGGTCGAGACGCCCGACCGAGTTGTCACCGTTGAGGTGACCAATCGTGTACAGCAGTTGGTCTTCGACTTTGCCGGCCGCGTTGAACCCAGAGGAGGCGAGCAACTCGCCGTCGAACTCGAAGTCCACGATGATCGCCTCGACACTGGCGTCGGCCTTACCGAGGCCGCCACCCTTGGTGTACGAGTCCGGATCGACGCTGAGATCTTCGACACCCTGTCGGGGCTCCTCGCTGTCGCAGCCGGTCAGGGTCGCGAGGCCAAGCAGGACGGCGGTCGTAAGCGGTCGAAGCGTTGTCATCGGTTGGTTCTCCTATCCCACACTTCAGCACATTTCATGCCGCGCCCAGGTAGCCGTAATCATTGATCCGATGTCGTCATCTGAGGTAGCCAGGCGGCAAGTCTGGTAGCCACCGGTTGGCTCACATGGCCCCGACGGCCCGCGATCCCTCGCGCTGCCATGCTGCCGCGGTTGCTGCCCCACGCCCGCCTGGGACGTGGCCGGCGGCCCACGAGCTTCCGCTTCCCATGTCTGACGTGAATCCCTCGCCATCGCGCTTGCCGACCCCTGCCCTTGGCTTGTTCCCGCGCTTGCTCCCGCGACTCGCGGGCCTCGGACTCACACTCGCACTCGGCTGCCACGCGCCGACGGCGAGCGGGCTCGAAGCGGCCCTCTCAGTGGGCACGCTACGTGCTGTGACGCAGGCAGCCGAACTTGAATTGAAAGACG
>JAESSZ010000389.1 GCA_016763875.1 Nannocystaceae bacterium | reverse complement strand
GGATGCGGGGGGGGGCCTCCTCGAGTCGGATATTCGCCGTTTTTGTCAATGTGATCAGCGCCAGTGACACCAGCAATATCGGTATGCGGTGAGTGCTGTGCAAATGCGCCCGGTTTGCCCTGGGCTTCCCGCACGCGAAAGACACTCTTGAAATGTGCCCTAACGTTAACAGGCTACCGTAGATCGACCCGGCGCAGCGTCTGTGCCGGGTCCCCTTTTGGTCCGCGTCACCGCTTCACGCTACTTGCGCACGCAGAGCTTGAACGGGCGTCGCAGTGCGCTGGCACAGCAACTCCTGGTGGTCGGGCCACGGGCAAGGACACCAGAGCAGCCCGTCTCCTGGTCGATCGCACGTACTCCACGCAAACGGGACGGAACGGCGTTCAACTTTGTCCTTGACCCTCCATGGTCCTTCGGGTCATGAATGGCGCGGCAAGGCGCGCTGCGCTTCTTGCCGCGCTCGACGCCGACTGCCGCCGGCCTTTCAGCGCAAGCAAGACGCACGCGAGACGGGATGCAAAGCGACCGAGCAAAGCTGGCGGCTCGCGGCGAGTCACACATACCTGAACATTCAGGCGAGTCAGGCGTTCCCCATGCCGTAAGCACGACAGCCGCAGGCTACAACCATGACGTCAAGCATGGCGGCCGCGTCTGTCACGTGCAGACCGAGGATTCGGAGGTTGCCCCGGACACATTTCGACGCATGTGTTCCATGCGGGCGCTGTCCTTGCTATGCATAAGACTGACTATGTCGGAACAGGAACGACCGATGTCATCGAGCTCGCCAGAAAATCGCACAAGTCGATGTTACTTCGCCTTGTGCGTGGCTCTCTCGACGAAACCATCAGCCGTTACTCGGGCCTAGGTGACGAAGCTGCGTGCAAGGAAACTGGCACGATGGCGGCCCCCCGCTCGGCCGACGGAGCGAAAGGCTGTCATTTGGCGATGGTGCCGCCGCCTCCGAACTTTGGCTCGAAATACCTGAACACGCGTAAATCCGCAGACTCGCAACAAGCACTGAGAAAACACCAGAGAGTACTCGATATGAACAACGTCAATACTATCGTCGAAGGCCTTCTTGGAGAGGTCACGGGAACTCTCGCTGTCGCACTCGTGGACTACGAGAGTGGGATGTGCCTGGGTACAGCCGGAAGCGGGCTCGACGTCGAGATCGCCGCGGCCGGCAACATGAGCGTGATGAAAGCGAAAACGCAGGTCATGCGTGACCTGGGCATCTCGGGAGGGATCGAGGACATCCTGATCACCCTCGAATCGCAGTACCACATCATCCGGCCGGTCGGTGAGACCCTCTTTTTGTACCTCGCCTTAGACCGCCAGCAGGGGAACCTAGCGATGGCTAGACTCAAGCTCTCCGCGGCCGGCAAACAGATTAAAGTCTAACCGTGTGACGAACGGGGAGCCCTACGCAGGGTCGCGGGGCTCCCGTCCAGGTCGTCCACGCGGAAGTTGAGGCTGAGTTCGTAAGGATCCCGGTCTGAGCGCCAGGAGGCCGCACGACGACCCAACGCTTGGCTCGACCGTCATTGGTCAGCGACGGCGAGTCTTCCACGAGGTCAAACCCAAGCGCGTCGACGTAGAACCGAATCGCGGGGTCGTACTCGTCAACGATGATCGTGACCAGCTCGAGAAACGCCATCGAGACAGTGTCTCACCGATCCGCGGACACTGACTCGACTCGGGCGTAGTCACCAGAGTTCACCCGAGACGAATGTCGTCGATCCAGCTGTCGTAGCAGCCCTCCATGGCAGCTGTAGTCGCGGCCAGCACGCTGAGGAAGCGCGCCAGCTTGGTCTCGTCGGTCAGGTGCGCGGCGAGCATGCGAACGGTGTCTTCCCAGTGGCCGTCCTCACCGCCGTCTAAGTCCATGTGCGAGGAGTAGAAGCGTGTCACGCGTGACGGATCGGACACTCCCCAACCGGCCGCAGACTCGTGCAACGCATCGAGAAAGGCGTTGTCGAGATGGCCAGAGATTCCCTCCGCGGCCAGCGGCGCCGCCATCAACAGGATAGGGTCGCGATGGAACGCGATCGCACTCTCCTGCGCGGCCATGAACTGGCGCGTCGCAAGGTTGGGCGCCATGCGGTCACGAACGTACGCAACGTCCTCGCCCATCGCGGTGAGGTCGCGTTCGATGATCAACTCGTGGTTGACCTCTCCCTGCAGGTGCCGAATGAAGTGAACGCGCAGGTTCGGGTCGTCGGCCGTCGCTACACACCGACCTAGAATGCGCGTCGTGAAGCGGACGAACTGGTGCATGTTCGACAACGTGTAGACGTACTGCCCGCGCGTGATCGTCTTGTCGTAGACGGCTTGAAACCAGCGAGAGGCGTAGATGCGCTCAAAAAACGCTTTGAGATGATGACCAACCTCGGCGGCGAGGTAGTCGGGGCTCAGATCTTCGCCGTTTGCCTTTGCAATCGCGTCGGCGGTCCGCGCCATCGCGACGTCGAGCCGCTGGCACACGATATCCGACGTCCCGCTGACCGGCCTAAAGTCGAGGATCTGCGCCAGCGGAGCATCGTCTCGTAAGCGACGTGCGACGACTTCGGTGCGACCCGCGATTCGAGCATTTCGCAACGCATCGTACAGACCCAATCGATGCGCAGGAGTGACCCCACGAACGACGGGCGCAAACACGCCGATGAGCTCGGCTGCGTGTGCAACACGGTCTGGTGTCAGACCCAATGCCGCAGCGTCGACGTCCAGACGTGCCGTCACCCCACGCGCCATGGTCGATGTGACGGCACCGCTCTCAACTGCAGCCAGTGCCACCTGGGCCGGCTTGTTGTCGGCGGAGGTCAAGGGTTCGATGCCGGTCGTCGCTCCGTGGTCGGCCGTGGTCTGAAGAGACGATGAGGAGAGAGATGGCGTGTGGTTTTCCATGACAAGTAGACAGTTAGGCAACTTTGACGCGCTTCGAAGGAACAACCGTCCATGCCAAGCCGTCGATTGATTTGTTCGCAACGATAGGGATCTCGGAAGGCTGCTTGGTCCAGTGCGCACAGATCGCGGACATCTGCGCTCTGTCGCCCGGGAGCGCATCGACGGGGTTCAGCGGTGCGACGTCGTAGATCGTTGAGCGGTACGTCGACGACGGATACGGGATGGCACTCGCGTGCTGCGTCGGACGCATGCCGATCCCCAGCAACAGCGACTCGATGGTGTGGTGGGAAAAGGTGACCGCCCGTGTGGCCCGCATGGTCGCCGCGGCAGCCACCGACGCCTGGGCAACGAGGCGCCCCAGTCCGCGGTACTCCGCGCTCGCTCTGGACACCCACAGCGAAGCCAACTCCATCGGAGGCCCGCTGCGAGCCGCGTCACCGATCAGCGCTGCACGCAGTTCAGGGTGGCCGGTCAGCGCGCGAAGAGCCGGCAACGGTATACCGGGGCCGGCACAGTGAACGCGAGCGCCGCCAACAATCGCATGGTGCCCGTCCCGCACAATCACATGGGTGACGGAGGATCGATGCTCGGGGTAAAGAAGAGCGACAGCGCGGTCGACTCCATAGGCGCCATAACATTCTGCGAGCCCGGCGGCGAACTCCCGCTCAGCCTCCATGCTCGTCTCCGGTGGCACCATCGTGACGCAGAACATTGTTGCGCGTGTGCGGCCGTCGCTACGACGGCGCAACAAAAACTTGAGTCGTGCGACGGTCCAAAACGGGCCTACCTCCAAGACGAATTGCTCCTTACGAAGGAATCGCAGACAAACGTATGTCTGAAACACAAATCGACCTCGTCACCGCCATGGCGACGGGCCCCGTTGTCGTCGCCATCTGGCGCGGCGAGGTGACGCCAGACGCCGTCGAGGAGGTCGGTAGACTGCTGCACCGCACTGCGCAAGCGCACCCGGACGGAATCGCCTTCGTAACGATGGCCGAGTACCGAGCGCCGATTCCGTCGGCGGCGATTCGTGCGCGCATCGTCGAGATCTACAGCGAGTTGGGCGACACGCTGCACGGCGTCGCACAGGTCGTCGAAGGGACTGGCTTCTGGGCGTCGGCCGCATTCTGCTTCATGGCAGGCGTCGGTCTGCTTCACCGCCACGTCCACGAGATGAAGGTGTTCAACAAGATCGAAGACGCATGCGACTGGGTCGTGCAG
>JAESSZ010000388.1 GCA_016763875.1 Nannocystaceae bacterium | reverse complement strand
CGAGTCTTCGCCGGACGGAGAGGTCGACCCCGCGATCTTCGCGAAGGGAGATCCTCCCCAACTTGGGATGACTCCCGCGGAAATGCGCGCATACGCCACGGCGCAGGGAGATCCCGAAGGTGGCGACTTCACGCTGTCGGAGGCTCTCGCGGGCCTACCGGGCGGCGGGACGCTGGTGGCGCTGTTCCACACCAACGCAGGTGAAATGCGCTGTGAGTTGTTCGAGACCCTCACGCCAGCCACGGTCGCTAACTTCGTCGGTCTGGCGCGTGGTCTGCGGCCGACGCTGTCCGAGGACGGCACGGAGTGGACCCACAAGCCGTTTTACGACGGGGGCATTTTTCACCGGGTGATCCCGGGCTTCATGATCCAGGGCGGCGATCCCACGGGGACCGGCCGCGGGGAGACCGGCTACGTGATCGTTGACGAGTTCATGGACGAGCTCGAACACGACAAGGCGGGGATGTTGAGCATGGCCAACCGTGGCGCGGGCAGCGGCTCGGGTCAGTTCTTCATCACGCTTGGCCCGACCCCGCACCTCAACGGCAAGCACACGATTTTTGGCCACTGTGACGACGCTGCGGTCGATGTCGCGGAGCACATCGCGGCCAAGCGCGGACCCAACGATCGTCCGACCGATCCGCAGGTCATCGAGTCGCTTGAGATCCTGCGCGAGTGAGCGTGCAGCGGTTCGCCGCCGTCCGTTGCCGCGGAAGCGTCTCGATGCTTTCAGTTGGCGCGGCGGTGGGCACGGCGCCCGATCCGACGGATCTGGCGCTGACTCTGTGGCTTTGACCCGGCATCAGGTTCGGGTGCTCCCTCGACGTTGGCGCCTCCGGTGGCGCTGGCCTTGACCGCACCGCCGCCGAACCGCCGGCCAAAGATCGCCCGGTAGCGCTGGCCGTTCTCGTGCCCGCCCCCGAAAATACCGAACAGCGCACGCCAATGCAGGTCACCCTCGGTCTCGCCTTTGCCTTTGGTCCACCAGCCGAGCAGGGGACCGATGACCTTCGTATCCTGTTCCGCTGTGGACCAGCGCGTGAACGCGCCAGGGACCATCTGGAACAACTTGTCCTTGACCCGAATGTCCCACCAAACGAAGGCGCCGAACGTGCCTTGGTTGGCGCCGCGTTCGATGTGCCACACGAGCGGGAACTGTACGAAGTCGAGGTTCTCGCCTTTTCGGCGCTGGACGTACAACGCGGGCGCGATCGCGGTGAGCGTCCGGTCTTTGCCCATATTGTTGTCTCGGTACATCAGCGGGAGGGCCCAATACAGGCGCCGCTGCTTGTACGCGTAGCTATGGAAGAAGATCGGCGGCGCGACGGCCGTCGTGACGCGGTGCAGTTCCCGGAACTGCCAGAACACCAGTCCGGCCTCGAAGAACCGCCGGTCCTCGCGACGCCGACTCACAAACACCGGTGGCGCGACGAGCGTGAGACTCGAGTCCTGAAGTCGGTGCTTCTTGCGGTAGTACAGCGGCAGCGCCATCACGCGGCGGTGGGTTGGGGTGGTGCGGACACCAACGGTCCCGCCGTACCAGGCCAGCATCTTGCCCGGGTGGTTGGTCACACCGAAGGCAGGCGTCCACAATCGCCAGCCTTCGGGTCTGCGATCCCAGTAGTACAGCATCGCTGCACCGTGGGTCAGTCGGCCGTTACCGTCTTTGCCATACAGGAAAAACGGGGCGCTTCCCCAAAGGGTGTACTGGCTCTTGGGATCGTCGTCGGAAAGAAATCCGCCCTTTTGGTAGCGAAACAACAGCGGCACGTGGCCGGTGAAGCGTGCGTTCTTCTTCAACCGGAAGATGTCGAAGAATCCGGGTGGCGTGACGGAAAAGCGCGTGAAGTTGTGCAGCCGGCGCCCGCCGAACACGAACGGGAACGCACCCCAAGCTCGCCGTCCATTGGGTTGCAGGCGGTCAAACCAAAGCGGTGCTGCGATGGTTGTGTGGCTGTTGGTGGCCTTGTTCTCGAAGTGGACGATCGTCGGCAATGCGACGAGACGGCGTTTCTGATCCGAGTCGTGCCACCAGTACAGCGGGACAACGCCGCTGTGCAGACCTTGACGCGACAGCCGGTGGAACCCGGGACCGGCGATGAGCGTGTGGGTGCGTCTCAGCGCGTCGCGGGAGTAGAAAAAACCGATCCCGGCGTCGACGTTCACGCCGTCTCGCTGGCGCTGCCGGAAGTAAAACGGCACCACGGCCAGGTTGCGTCGCGGCTTGGCACCACGCACGACCCGTCGCCAGACCAGTGGCGTGAACATGTCCAGATCGTCGGTGGGGGTACGCCTGCGAATGAACGCGGGCACGACCACCAAGTGGCGCTCCGTGCCTTGTGCGGTCTCGCGTTTGTCCCACCACAGCAGGGGCAAGATACCGGCGCCATCGCGACCCGGGGTCCGACGTCGCACGTAGGGCCCAAACACCGAGAGCATGGTTTCGCCGCGCCTGTAGCTCGCCCCGATCGGCGTGAGCGTGAGTGCGGTCTGGCCAACCCGGCGCCGGTAGTAGAGCGGGAACAACACGCTGTGACGTTCGTTCTCTCGTTTCACGTCCCACGCCAGGGCCAAAATGCCCTGGGTCTTGTGGTCCGGTCCCGTGCTGCGCACGTAAAACGGTGAGATCGTCAGTCGGCGTCGCTGCGGTACGTCGGTGACATCCGCGGTGAGCAGCCACGGGACGATGGCGTAGCGGCGCTGCGCACCGGAGCCATAGAAGAACAGCGGCGCAAGCCCGCCGTCGATCTGCGTGCCCGCACCGTTCTGACGCTTGTTGTGGAAGAACGGTCCGGCGACGACTGTGCGTCGCTGCGCGCCCGGTGTCGTGTCGTGCACGTGCCACAACAACGGCGTGAGGACTTGGTAGCGCTTGTAGCCCCCAAACGCACCGAAACTCAGTAGCGCTGGGATTCCGACGCGGGTCTGCCCGCCCGCGCCCTGGTCGCCGCGACGCTGCGCGTACGCCAGCGGTCCGAGCACGAACGTATTGCGTCGTGGCTTGTCGTCCGTCGCCGGTCGGTCGGTGTGCCACACCATGCCCAGCGCGCCCTGGTATTTCGTGCCTGCGTCGGTTCGTCCGGCGGCGCCGAGGACCGGAAGCGCGAACGCAGCCCAGCCTTTGGCGGTCTTGCCACCACCGCCGAGCAGCGTCCACACCATGCGTCGTTGTGGTGTGCGTCGGGCAAAACCGAGCGGCAGAATGAGGTCTGTGGTGGCCTGCGCCTTGCGGTCCGAGAAGCGAAACCAAACCGGTGCGACAAAACGGCTGGTTTGCCGCGGGTCGGTGTAGTGCCCGTACAGCCCGGCGAGCGTGAAGCTGCTGCCTTTAAGACGGTTCTCGCCGCGCCAAAACAGCGGCGTGGCGGACAGCAGCGAACGATTGGGACCTTGGTGCGAGAACACCAGCCCAGGGGGCACAGCCCACGCCTGCATGTTGCGCGCTTTGTCGCTGCGGCGGATGAACGGCAGGGTCCACAGCTCTTTGCGGTTGCCGAACTCAAGACTCTGCCACAGGAACAGAGGCGCCAGTGCGCGGTGCTTGAGCCCGGTGAGTTTGTTTTCCCCACCGACGTAGATCGGGCTGATGTCGAACGTTCGCAGGCCGCGAGAGAATCGCCAGAAGACCGGTGCCGCGACGAAATGGCGGCGATCGTTGCCCAGGTCGGCGTCTTGGAGGTGGCGGTGCCCGTACCAAAAGAGGAGCGCGGACACACCCCGATAACCGTCGGGCGCGCGCTGCTGGTAGTGGAACGGGATGACGAGGATGTTCTTGACGAACTTGGTGCCCCAGTACCAAACGACGGGGAACTGGCCGAAGTTGAACTGCTCGCCGACGCGGCGGTAGCCCATAAGGAGGGGCACTGCGCCCCAGACCGACTTACGCTCGGAGAACGACCCGAAGAACAGCAGCGGCGAAAACCATCGACGCCGCTCGTTGGACTTGGAGTACCAGCCGTACGCCAGCGGGTTGAGATGAAGAAAGCGCCCGGGGTGGTCGGGTTTGGGCGTGCGGTGCACGAACAGGGGCGGGAATGCGATCGCCTTGGTGGTGTGCGTGTCGTATTCACGCGTGATCCAAAACGGAGGCACGCCGGCTCTGCGTAGCAGCGTCGGCGCCTGGGTACGCCGCGTGTCGTCGGCCTTGGGTTGCGTCGGGTCCGGCGGTGGGGGAGCGAGGCACGCCTCGATGCTGCCCAGCGAGACGGTCGGGGCGGGCGCGGGCGCGACGGTTACGGTCGGGCCGGCTTCCGCGATCGGAACGAGCGCCTCGGTCCAGCGGTTGTGCCAGACCGCAGACTCGCCGTCG
>JAESSZ010000387.1 GCA_016763875.1 Nannocystaceae bacterium | reverse complement strand
GAAGTCGATCACGAGAGTCGCGATTGCGACGGCGAGCGGTGGCAGCACCGTACGGCCAAGGCGGGACCACGGTGGCACCTCGCCGTCGTGGTCTCGTCGGAGCAGCTGGACCAGGACGCCGACCCACCCGATGATCCCAATCGCGCCCGCCACGCTGAGGGTGGGCCCGTGACGAACGAAGTACGGGCTCCCTGCCCAGGCGAGGAACACCGCCGCAGGAAAAACGACGAACCGCAGCCGGAAGCGCGACCGGACCTCGCCATCGAGATAGATGTACGGCAGACCAAAGTGGCGATGCAGGTCCGTCGCCACCATGATAAATATGAAAACGCCGAGGTAGTCGGCCTTGGTATCGCCCAACAGCGCGAGCGGGACGAGCACCCATAGCCACGACATCGCGTACGCCGCAACGTCGACTAGCGGCCCAACATGCCAACGAGGTACGGGCCGGGCGGCCGGTGCGACCATCTGACTCACTTCAGTTCAACGCCCGCGCGCTTGCACGAGGCGGCGACGTCCTCACGCAGGCGTCCGGTCAGATTGCGATACGCCTTCTTTGCCATGATCTCGTCTTGTAGGCGGCACGCGCTCATCCCTAACAACGAGTAGGCCGCGGCAGTGCGTTTGAGCGCGAGCGACTTGAGGGTCAGGTCGAGCGTCGCCCGTGGATTTCGAAAGAGCATGGTCCTCGCCTGTTGGAGCAGGCGACGCGCCTCAGCGCCACGGGCATTGGCTGAGTCTTTCTTCGGTGCGCGTGGCACCGATCGACGTGGCGGTTTTTGCGGCGATTCCTGTTCCTTCGAGGCCGTCTCGATGGCCGGCGCTGGCGCGGGCGTTGGCATTTGCGTTGGCGCGGGCGCAACCGCGGGCGAGGATTCGCTCTTCTGAGCTGCGGCAGGGGCCTGGGATGGAGGGAGACGAGAAGGCGTCTCGGGCACCACGGACGCGACCGATGCGACCACAACCACGGGACCGACTGCGAGCGGTGCCTCCGAGGAGTACCGAGTTGCGAGTCCAACAAGAGCCGCCGCTGCCACAACGGAGCCGGTAACAATCATCAAGGAGGAGCGGTCTTCCGGCGGCCCGGCCGCACTCAACGCCAAGTATTCCGCGTCAGGGATCGCCGGTATTGCGCGTTGCGTCGAGATCGCCACAAACGCCACCCCCGCAGTTTCGTCCTCCTGCTGGTCATGCGGTACGGGCACGAGCTCCGGAACACCACCTGACGCAAGTGCAGTCTCCGCCGTCATGGGGGGGATCGCGGTCTTCGGTTTCTCCGGCTTCTGGGACGTTTGAGTTGTTTCGAGGTCAGCGCGACCTGCCGCGGCGAGTTGCTTGCGGGCGGTGTGCCACGGGTGAGGGCGCGGCCCGAACAGATGCTCCAAATACCGCGCGAGCGCCCCAGGTAGGGCGTGAAGGGTGCAGTCGCGCGTCACGCGTTCGAGTTCTTCGAGCACCTCGAACGCAGACTGATGTCGTTTGTCCGGGTCGCGGTGCAGCGCCCGAAGCACGACCCGCTCGAGCGCCGCCGGATAGTCCTTACGCAACTCACTCGGGGGCACCGGGTCCTCGTTGCAAAGCTGGTGCATGACGGCGAGGTGGGACTCCCCTTCGAAGGGCCGCACCATCGTCGTCATCTCATACAGAAGAATTCCAAGGGCGAAGACATCGCAACGCCGGTCCAACGGCTGGCCTCGACACTGCTCCGGCGACATATACGCCGCCTTGCCCTTCAGCATGCCAACCGCCGTGTGCTCCTTGCGAGACTTGGCCACGGCGATGCCAAAGTCGATGAGTTTCACCCCGCTGTGGTGCGTCACGATCACGTTCGCGGGTGAGACGTCGCGATGCACAATGTTGAGCGCGCGTCCCTTGGAGTCGGTTTGCTCGTGTGCGTGGTGAAGGCCCGCCGCAACGCCCATCGCGATCTGCACGACGAGTTCAAGCGGAATGAGTTCGCCGACCTTGCGAGCGGAACCGAGGATCGATTTCACGTCCTCGCCATGGAGGTACTCCATCGTAATGAAGAGCTCTTCGCCCTCCAGCCCGACGTCCAACGTGTGCACGATGTTGGGGTGATCCAATGTCGCAACGACGCGGGCCTCGTCGCGCAGCATTCCGATGAATCGCGGGTCCTCACGCTTGTGGCGAAGGATTCGCTTGAGTACTACGATCTTCTCGAAGTCCCGCAATCCAATCGCGCGTGCCAGCCAGACTTCGGCCATTCCGCCACGGCCTAATCTGCCAAGCAACTCGTAACGCGCAATCAGACTCTGCGTCGGAACGACAATGTCGCCATACGGTGCATCCGCAGCCTTCTCTCTCCATTTTACGACCACAGCGGCTCCACCGAACTCTAACAAGCTGGGACCAAACGCGGCTCGCTGTGCCGACTTGAAGTGCTGGCCGCGTCCGATTCGCGTGCAGTGGTTTGGCAGGCGCAAGCGCTGAGCGTTGCGTACTCTGCGCGTGTTTCTGAGAGGGCCGAGCCCAGACGTGCCAGAGATCTCCCCCAACAATCGCTTCGATTTCACACCCCGAAATTCGCTGGATTGGCGGTCCAACGACGTTTCAGGCGAAATACAGAGATCGCCGTCGTTCGGACACATGTAGGCAGTTGTAGACAAACACCGGTTCAAGCCTTACCTTGGATCTGCGTCTCCCCCCGCGCCCGAGCCCAATGAGTTCCTTCGACATCCTCTCCCACCGGTATCAGCTCAACACCATCGTCGACGGACACGTCACCGCGACACACCAGGGTATGCACCTGCTGGCGAGGCCTCGGGAGGGTGCCCGGCTCGTGATGTTCGAGCGCGTGAGCAACAAGCGCCTCGTCACCAGCCGCGTGGTCAGAGTCTACAACCGTCCGGAGGTGGAAGGTACGTTCGTCGAGACAGGGAACTCGGTGTACCTGCTGGAGCGTGAGCGTCTCGCCGCACCGGTCCACCCCGTTGCGTTCGACACCACCGAAAAAGTCGCCGTCTGACGTCGAGGGCTCGTACTTGCTCGGTATGCTGCCGCAGGTGGCTGACGACGCGATTGACCGTTCCCTACGCGAGCTGACCCTAGAAGCGGGCGAGGCACCGGGAAAAACGCGGCACATCGCAGTTGATGCAGACATTGGCGACGCACTCGCAGCGTGGCTCGAACGAGAGCACCCCGGGAAACCGGACCTGTTGATCTGCGACAACAACACCAGATCGGCCGCCGCGGAGCGACTCGCTGCCCGCCTGCAACTCGCAGGGCGACGCTCACAACTCTTGACGCTACCGGCCCAAGAGGGTGAAGACCACGTTGTTTGCGACGACGGGATCATCGAGGCGTTGACGACGATGCTCCGCGAACACCCGGACGCAAACGCTATTGCTGTGGGCTCGGGTACGATCAACGACGTGGTCAAGATGGCCACGTTCAAACTCGGGCGCAGCTACCAATGCGTCGCCACTGCCGCGAGCATGAATGGGTACACGTCTGCGATCGCGGCCGTGCTTTCGCGTGGCGTCAAACGAACCCTGCCCGCGCAGCAAGCCGAGGCGGTATTCGCCGACACCGATGTGATCCAGCGCGCGCCCGCGTACCTCAATCGCGCGGGCTTCGGCGACCTACTCTCCAAACCCTACAGCAATGCGGACTGGCTGCTGAGCCATTTCGTTCGCGGCGTCAACTTCGAAGAGCGTCCGGCAAAGCTCCTCGACGAGGCCTACGAGGCGTTGCTCGGCAAAGCGGCGGCCATTGGAAGAGGAGAGGCGGCCGGCATCGGCACGCTGACGCGCACCATTCTTCTTTCGGGGTTCACCATGGCGATCGCGGGAACTTCAGCGCCCGCGTCCGGTGGCGAGCACCTCGTGAGTCACTACTGGGACATGGAACAACACGGACGCGAGGAGCCGCTGTTCGGACTTCACGGCACCCAGGTGGGGGTTGCGACACGAATATCCGCGATGCTCTTCGAGAGACTCGTCGCGCTCGACGTCGATGACTTGGACATCGACGCCGCGGTTGCTCGCAAACCGGATGCAAGCGGTCTCGAGCAGCTCGAGTCTCGACACGAACGGCTGCAACCGGACGTCATCGAGGAAGTCCGCGCTCAGATCACCGCCAAGCAAAAACACGGAGAGGCCCTACGACAAGAGCTCACCGCTCTCCGGGACCGGTGGCCAGAGATCCGGGATGCCTTGCGCGCGATCCTCATCCCCAGCGCTCGCATCGGAGAGGTTCTCATCGCCGCAGGGGCGGCGGATCGCCCGAGTGCTATCGGGGTGCAGCGCGAGCACGCGGTGCGGACCGTCCGAGTCTGCCGAGAGATACGTAGCCGCTACGTCGCTCTCGATCTCATCGACGACCTTGGCTTTCTGGAGCCCTGGTCCGCCGAGGTCATCGAGGCCGTCGAACGCTCCTAGCGGTCGGCGCCCTAGACCGCCGCTGACGTGTCCGCTGGGGGCGACTTGTGTCGCACGATTGGCTCTTTGCACAACTCTCCGAGCATCTCGCCTCGCTGTACGAACGCGTCCAGTACCGTCCGCACCCGTTCTTTCAACGCTGGCACGTCCTGCATTGTCAGTCCCTTGGTTTCGATCTGCGGCGCGATGTAGACGACGACTCGCGCCGGACGCACGGTGAAGACCCCCTTGGGCAGAAGCTTGTATGCCCCACGCACGGCGACCGGCGAAATGGGAATACCGGCTTCGATAGCCATGCGGAATACGCCATTTTTGAGTGGCCGAACCGTGCCGTCAGTCGTGCGGTGTCCCTCGGGGAATGTCAGTACATTGATGCCCCGCGCGATGCGATCGCGGATCGCATCACGAATGTGCTCGCGGAGTTTGGGATCCTTACGATCAACGGCTATCGCGTTCGCGCAGCGCATGATCCAGCCATAGCCCGGCACATTGAGATGCGACGCGTTCTCAAGACCGCATAGCGGAACCCGAATCGAGGCGGTCGCAGTGCAGCCGTCGAGCATGCTGATGTGATTCTGCATGAACATCGAGACCACGTCGCGCCGATACAGCGGGTCTTCGATCGTACGCACGGGCCCCAACGAAAACCACATCGGAAACCCCGTCAGCAGGTGCGGACCGCGATGTTGAAAGCGCTCGAACGGAACGAACAAGACCGCGACGGCACAGCACACCCCCACCAAACACAGCCACAGCAGCGTCGACGTCCACGCGAAGATCGAGTACGGAAACCACAGCACCTCGCCGATAACCGTGCGTCCGTTGGGGAGCGACATCGGGCGAGACCATACATGGCCCGCGAGCCGCAGGTCTCGACGTCCACGAGCCGCCCCACGGCGCCGCCCTCGCAGCTCAAGCTGCCGTCTACACAGCCTCGGGCGCGCAGCGCTATCGACGCGGCAGAGCACCCGCGCGGGTGACGTCTGCGAGCGTCTCGAGGGGGCCCCGACGCCGGATCTCCTCCAACTCGCTAACGTCGCGCACGAAGAGTGATCCCGCAAAGCCAAGCGCGTTGATGCTCGTGCGGCCGCTGTGCTCCTCCGCCCGGGGCACGACCATCATCCAGTCCTTGGTCGCCAGTAAGTTGTAAGCGCCGCCCGTCGCCAAGGTCGCGGCCATGAGCGAGTCGTAGACCGCGGCCATTTCTCGACCGGCATCGATCGCACTCACATCGGCCACCGATAGCCCCGCCACTGCGTGCTGGAACGCGAAGCCTTCAGCGCGACCAGTGTCCATATCCAACACGTCTTCGATCGGCGCCCGCTTCGTCCCCGGGCCCAGGCCCGGAACCAACTGCAGATGCTTGTGCCGCTGACTCGCGCCGGAGATGACCCCGCAGTTGTAGAACGCAAGCCCATCCAACGCTTCCCAGCAGGTCGCGAGCGCGGCGAAATCGCCAGCATTCAGCGGACGATCCTGATGCTCGAACTCGCGGGTGACGATCAACAGATGGTCGTCCAGCACGTTGAACTTGTTGAACAGCACGGCGTGCGCAGGTCCAGCATCACCGACGTAAAGGTCCGACTCGTACGGCAGAAATGGATCGAAGTTCGGGGGGCGCTGACGAACGATCGTCTGCTTGCGGACGAGGTTGGTCGCCTGGCGCACCTGAAACTCGATGCCGCTCTCGGGCACGACCTCGCATGCCGTTGCGATCGGTTCAAGTGCACCGCAGCGCACCGCATGCTCGGCTCGCTCGCGCAACTTGGGGAGTAACGTCGTCGCGTCGAGCGACCATCGCGAGTCGCCCGCGGCCATTGCAGACGGGACGATAGCACGCGCGAGCAGACCGGCTACCGGGCTTGCAGCCTGGTGGCCCGTAGCCGCCAGACTGACTCACACGGGGAGCAAGCCGCTACCGGCCGAGGCTGGCGGCAATGCGATCGCCAAGAGAAGTCATCGCGCTCTGATGCTCTTCGCAGATCGAGTGGGTCGCAACCGCGTCGCCCGTGTCGAAGGCTTGGGCGACCGCCAGCAGTCGCACCATCGGTACCGCTTCTCCGAGTTCCGACGAACACCCGGGCCCGATCCCGAAGTTGTCCATGAACTCCGGGTCGACCGCATCCGCGTACGTGACGGAGCCGTCCGAGTTGAACCCGCCGATCAACGCCATCAGCAGATCCGCCCCGGGTGTCACGGTCTTTGCGTCGTCCTCGAGGGCCTGAAAAGACGCCGTGTAGCGCGAGACCGGGAACATGACCGCCGAAGCATCGTTGGTGTCCGCGCCTCCGGGATCGAGATCAACCGGAAAACAGTCGCCATTTGAACACCCCACCCCCGCATGCCAGCAGACCGCGGACGTCGGCGAGCCTTCCTCTGGCAGCGACCAAAAGGTGCGCGGGCCATCGGGAAGAAAGATCGACTCATCCTGATAGGAGCAATCAGCCTCGTCACTCACCACAACAACGACGCGCAGCGAACCGGGGCGAAAGAAGCCGTATGCCGGCTCGTCGTCATTGTTTGTGCGCCCGATCGCCTTGTGAAGCGACTCGAGGGGTTGCTCGAAACCGCAGCCGTTGATGCCTTGCGGGATCGCGCAAGCCAAGGCCTCCGCGACGGATAGTCCGTCGATGTTCGACACGCCATCAGTGACCTCGATCCAAGGTCGCTGCGCCATTTGGCCCGCCTCGTCTGGGGTTGGCGTCACGTTGAGCATCTCAGCGCCGCACACGTCCAGACATCCGACGTCCGACGCGTCGATCATCACCGCTCCGCTGAACGTGAACTCATTGAGACGGCTCCGACACGAACTCAGACGAAACTGGCCCGCTTCCGGCGTGGTGCCCGGGCACCACGGATTGGAGTTGTCCGTCGTGGTCATGCCGATTCGGTAGTCGACGTCGAGCTCGTCGAGCCTCGCGACCAGGGTCGCCGTGGCCGTCGCAAAGACGCCCTGCTCCTCCCCCATCGACCCGGAGTTATCGACGACGAAAAAGATGTCGACGAGGTTCGTCAGGGCCGGGCCACCGGTGTCATCCACGCTGGTGTCGACCGGGTTGCTCGTGGTGGTGTCAGCCTCGCCCTCGCCCTCGCCCTCGCCTTCGCCTTCGAGGCTGGACATGGCCGTCGTTGCACCCGTGGAGTCTCCTGGGAGATCTCCGGTGCCACCGTCTTCAACTTCTATCGACGGTCCGCACGCCGCAGTAAACACAAACGCACCAGCCCCCAAGTAACCCAAGCGTTGACATCGACCCATAGAGACACTGTACGCCAGTCCCGCAGCGCGCGGGGCCAACGCAACGAGAACACAACGGTATGACGCCAATCGCCATACGCCCCCAGCAGCAGCCAGACTAGGCCCGAGCGGAACGCTCGTGCGTTGAGGATTGGCCGACAGGGGGAGCCTGTCGTTACTCTTCGCGGGGCGCAGTGGTGGGCGAGAAATCACAACGGCGGCTGAGATCGGCCTACATCGTCAAGCCCTGGTACGACTGGGTATTTTTCCTGCTGCCGCCGGTGGCTGCGCTGCTGCTCGGCTACTTCGTGTCGACGAGTCGCGCGGCGAACCAACCCTTCTTGTGGTCCGACCAAGAGGTAACGATGTCAGGGTTGGCGCTGGGTGTTTTCATCCACGCCCACCTCTTTGCCGTTTTCTTCCGCAGCCACGGAAACCGCAACGTGCTCGCCGAGCACCCGTATCGGTTCTCCCTCGTCCCCGCCTGCGTGTTGGTGGGCATGATGATCTCCCCGTGGATCGCCGTCATCTGCTCGGTACTCGCGACCTTCTGGGACGTCTACCACTCTGGCGCGCAGACCTTCGGTTTCGGTCGCATCTACGACGGCAAGATCGGCAACGATCCGCATCAGGGTCGGCGTCTCGATTTCGTCCTCAACCAGTTGTTGTACGCGGGCCCGATCGTGGCAGGCGCGACGATGATGGACCACTTCGAGGACTTCAACGAGTTCCAGTCGGTCTCCTCGGCGTTCTTCACCCACGTCCCGGTCTTCATGGCCGGCAACCAGGCAATGTTCGCGAAGCTCATCGTCGCGGGCGGCTGCAGCCTGGTCGCGTTTTACGTTCTGGCGCATTGGAGGATGGTCCGCGAGGGACGCAATGTGTCGTGGCAGAAGGTATTTCTGGTGGCGAGCACGGGGCTCGTGTCGATCTACGTGTGGGGGTTCAACACGTGGGGCGAGGCGTTCCTCATCATGAATCTCTTCCACGCGCTGCAGTATTTTGGGATCGTGTGGGCCACGGAGAACCGCAACATGCGTCGGCTCTTCCGCCTTGAACGTCTCAGAGCCGGCCGATTCCTGACGTGGGCGCTGTTCGTGTCGGCCGCGTTTTCGTACGGGATCTGCGTCGAGGCGTTTGGCGACGGAAGGTCCGAGCTGTGGTGGTCGGCCACCATCGTCGTATCGCTGATGCACTTCTGGTACGACGGCTTCATCTGGTCGGTCCGCAAGGCTCGTCCCCAGTAGCGGGCAGCAGCAACCTCGTGGGTAGAGAGACGTCGGCAGAGAGACACGGCGGCCCGTGAGGGAACTCTGTCGCGGAGGTCGT
>JAESSZ010000386.1 GCA_016763875.1 Nannocystaceae bacterium | reverse complement strand
CGACACCGGGTCATCGGGCGACGCCAGCTCGTCGGGTGACACCGGGTCATCGGGCGACACTGGGTCATCGGGCGACACCGACTCATCGGGCGACACCGGCTCGTCCGGTGAAGAGGTTAACGCCGCCTGTCTGGCCTACATGGAGTGGATCGGCGATTGCTACGGTTACGACGACGAGCAAATCGAAGCGTACGCGTCTGCGTGCGGCGGATATCTCGAAGACCTCGTGACCGAACACGGGCAAGGCTGCGGCACTGCGGTCGAGGAAATGTTCGTCTGCCTTTCGATGGTCGAGTGCAAGCCACCCGGAGACGTCTGCGCCGAAGAAACCACGGCCTTCGAGCTGGCCTGCGACGCTGGGGACACGAGCGGGGGGCCCGCGACCGGCGGAGATGACAGCCCGCCGTCTCGCTAGCGCTGTACCGTATCTCCAGCTGCTCGTGTGCCGTCGCGACGCGCAGCTGTCGTCGTCGCGCCAGCCGTCGTCGTCGCGCCAGCCGTCGTCGTGCCATCATCGCGTCGGGCTAGTTCTGCTCTTGGGCGGCGTGTTCGCCCAGACCTCGAGACTTCGCCAGCAGGTCCCCGATCGCGCTCAAGAGTCGCCCGGGGGCCACGGGCTTGGGGAGGAAGTTAACCCCAGCGTCCAACACGCCGTGATGCACGATGCTGTTTTCCGTGTAACCCGACATGAACAGCACCAACACATCCGGCCGAACTTCCAGCAAAGAGTCCGCGAGCTGTTTTCCGCTCATGTCCGGCATGAGCACATCGGTGAGTAGCAGATCGATCTCGCCCTCGAACTGCCGGGCGCGCTCAAGCACCTCGGCGGGCGTTGCTGCCGTGAGCACCTCATAGCCACCTCGGCGCAGGACATTCTCCACCATGTTCCGGAGTTGTGTCTCGTCCTCGGCGAGCAGAATAACCCCGGTCTGTGCGGGCTGCGCTATCAGCGACGGAACCTCCCTCACCTCCCTCACCACCGTCGCGTCTTCGTCCGTACAAGGGAAGTAGATCTTGAAGGTCGTGCCGCGGCCGACTTCGCTGTAGACCCAAATGCCCCCTCCACTCTGACGGACGATCCCAAACACGGTTGAGAGACCAAGCCCCGTTCCTTGCCCCGGGCCCTTGGTGGTGAAGAACGGCTCGAAGATCTGCTCCCGAGTGTCTGCATCCATACCGTGCCCGGTGTCGGAGACTGCGATAACTGTATAGCTTCCAGACTCAAGGCCCATTCGCGCAGACGCCTCACCTGATTCCAAGGTGACGCTGAGTGTTTCCAACGTCAACGTGCCCCCGTTCGGCATTGCATCACGCGCGTTGACGACAAGGTTGATAATAATCTGTTGTAACTGCGTGACGTCAGCCTTGATGTTGGCAGCATCGGGGGACTCGACGACCAGGACGGTGACGCTGTCGTCGATGATTCGTTCCAACATCTCCCGCATCTCCGACAACACGTCATTGACGCTCAGGACGCGGGGCTGGAGGATCTGCTGCCGTCCAAACGCCAGGAGCTGGCGTGTGAGGCCCGCGGCGCGCTTTGCCGCCAGCTCAACTTCGCCTAACTCCAGGTAGGCGGGATGCGTCGGTTCCAGCTCCATCCTCGCAAGTTCCGAGCACCCTGTGATCACGGACAGAAGATTGTTGAAGTCATGGGCGACGCCCCCCGCCAAACGGCCGATCGCGTCCATCTTCTGAGCCTGGCGGAACTGCTCCTCAAGTTGCTTGATCTCGCTGAGGTCCCTGGCCACGACCGAGATGTGGGCGTGTGCTCCGTCGGCATCTCGATGAGCCACAACAACCTGGGACATCGGAACGATTTTCCCGTCATGACGAAGGTAGTCGACTTCGCCGGACCACACGCCGTCTCGAAGCGCGCCAGGAATGACCACACTCTGAGTGTGCTCGGTCGCGTCGGGGGGTCGGCCCTTGGACAGCGTGAACCGTGAAATGTTGTCGTTCTCGCCAAGTCCCAGGAACTCACGGCCCGCGCCATTGAGATAGCGAAGCCTGCCGTCGGGGCTGCAGATCGCCACGAAGTCGGGGGTGGCATCCAGAATCGCTGAGCGGAGCTTGAGCTTTTCCTCCGCGGCGGTGCGTTCTGTGATGTCGAGAATCGCCCCGATCGAGCGGGTCTGGACGCGCGCGCCGCCCTCTTCGGAAAACAAAGAACTCGAACGGATGAGGAGCCGCCGCTGCTCGCCATTGGGATGGGCCCACCACACCGCCAACGCCACCGATCCGTCGCCTTGATTGGCTCGCTCGACCGCCGCGGTCATCTGCGCCATGTCCTCGGGATGCACACGGTCCAAGAACCACTGAGGATCGGCATCCGCGTCAGGATCGAATCCGAGCATCTCTCTCATTCTCGGAGACCAATATGGAATGTCCACATCGTGCGGGAGGATGACCCGTTCAAAGACCCCGACGCCCGAGATATTGGTCGCGACGCTCAATCGCTGCTCGTTACGACGCAGCGACAATGTGAGCTCTTGCTGTTCGGTGACGTCGAAGATTGATCCGGTAATCTGTACCGCTCGCCGTATTCCGTCCACTTTCTGGAACTTGGTCGTGCACCGTCCATGGACCCATCGCGTCCCCTGGGTAGTTTGAGTACGGTGGCGCAACTCGAATCCGCCTGAGCCTTCGGGATCGAGAGACTTCTGGATCGCTGCGAGGAGCAGTTCTCGATCTGCGGGGTGGGTCGCCTCCAAGAAGGCCGACAGCTCCAAGTTGTTCTCGGTCAATCCAAACAACTCGAGCATGCGTGGCGAGCCGTTCAGCCTTTGGGTGGCGACGTCGAACTGGAATAGCGCGACCTCCCAAGCGTCGGCCATCTTCTCGCGCAGCCGGTCGCTCATGGTCTCTGTCGCCTCTCGCAGGGTCGCCAGGCCAATGTGCTGCTGCTCAATCACCACCGCGTGAACGGATACGTCGACCATCACCGTGTCTCCGGTGCTATTGCGCAGTGGAAAAACGTCACGACGGGGTTCAGGATCGTCGAGGCGCCAAAAATCGTGGGACTCGGCCTCCAGATCAATCTCGGCGATCGACCGACCGATCAATGTACCGTGCGGAAAACCGAGTAGGGCTTCCGCGGCGTCGTTGGCCACTGTGATCCGCCACTCACCGTCGAGCGCGAAGGCTGCGTCGGGTAACAACGCGAGCAACTGCACGAGGTCCGGCATTCCTTTACGACAGTAAGCGCGCGAAGGGTTCACGCGCAACTTCGCGGAGGGCCGAGGCGCGCTCGCTAGT
>JAESSZ010000385.1 GCA_016763875.1 Nannocystaceae bacterium | reverse complement strand
ACTACATCGACGACAACCCCACCTACACCTCAAACACGGTTTTCTCCGCGCTCGGAAAGTCGAAGTTCGCTGACCTCATCCGAACGGCCTACAACGGGAGTTCTGCGTTGCGAGACCTCGTGAACGAGTCGGGATATTGGGCCGAGTCCGGCGAAACGGTTCCCACCGACGACGTGATTACGCAGACCGGCAACAGCTGCGAGACAAATATCGGATTCATCAATGCCGTTTGCTTCGAAATGGGGCCGCAGTTCACATCTGATGGCAGCTACAAGGCGTCGGACGCGGTGAACAACGGAGGCTGTGATGAAGCGAAACTGTAGCGACGACGATGTATGCGGGCGGCCGCTGAAGTCCGGTGACGACTTCGAACCCATGCAGTGTGACGACTCTTGAAGGCACTGTGCGGCATCGAATTCTGAGACTCTCGGTTGGGGCGGCGATAGCGATGTGGACCGTCACGGCGTCCGCCAACGTCGAGCCGAACTCGGCCCTTGACGACGAAGCGCCCCCAGACGAAGCACCCCCAGATGAAACGCCCGCGTCGCCGTTTCCACTGGCGTTGATCGCGAGTGGCGGCGGGGCCAAGGGGGCGTACATGGCCGGCCAGCTGTACTACCTGGACTTGGCCCGGCGCCTGGATCCGCAACTGGATGCGCGTGTGTTCACGGGCGCTTCGGCGGGAGCGATCAACTCGATTGTGGGCGCACTCGCTGGCTGCCGAGCGCCGCAGCCGTCGCCGAGCGACAACTTGTATTGGCATGCGTGGATCCCCACGGGTCTCAACGAGCTGTACCGACCCGACGACCCGGAGCCGACTGCGCTGCTCTCTAGGCACGGGTTCGACTCCGCCATCGCGCGGGTCGAACGAACGTTCAACGCGGGTCTTCCAGTCGGGTGTGATGTCCTGCTGGGTATTGCGATCACCCGGTTGACGCCTCTGAAGGTGGAGGTCGCACCTGGATTTCCGCCCCTTCCTCGTTCCTTGGAGACGGTCCTCTTGCGGATCACCGGACGTGGACTCGGTAGGCCACCACGGGTGCGCAACCACCTCAAGCGTCGGTCGTCAACGCGTCAAGTACTCCTGCCGCTCGACGGCGACGATGCCGACGCCTTCGACTCGATCAAACAACTCGTCTTCGCCTCGGGTGCATTTCCCGTGGGCTTTGCTCCCGTGTCTGTGGCGCACTGCATCAGCGAGCCGAACGGTGGTACCGCGTCGGAGTGCACGCCCGCTCGAGCGGAGCACGCCCTGTTCGTCGATGGCGGTGTGTTCGCCAATCAGCCGCTCCAGCTGGCCGTGGATGCCATGCGGAGTGTGAGCCGAGGAGCCTCGGGGGTCATGCTGCACGACGTCCCGCAAGAGGAGCCCTGGCGCCACGCGCGGTATGGCTACATCGATCCTCGCGTCAGCTCGCTTCCGCCGCTTCCCCCCGACGACGACGACGATGTCGAGGGCGTCCTGGATGTGCTCCAGCAAATGTTGGGGATGGCCGGGAGCGCCCGAGCATCGGACCTGATGGCAACGTTCGATCTGCACCCCGAGGTGAAGACGCGCACGATGCTCTCTGAAAGCGTGCTACCGCCGATGAGCGACACGTTCAGCGGCTTCATCGAACAAGAGTTCCGTGAGTTCGACTTCTACCTTGGAATGTACGCCGCCGCCGTCAGCCGCCCCCGCAACGGTGCGGTCCAGTCCCCGGAAGACCGGTACGCAACGCGGGCTGACTGGGCCCGTTTTCGCTGTCTTGATGCGGTCGTCGGTGGCCATGGCGAGGCGTCGGAGTGTGATGGCGAGGCGCTGACCGACTTCCGCATCCTGCTGCAGGTCACCCTCGACCGGATGTTCGACCACTGCCGCACCCTGAGAGGCAACCCGCTCGATGTGCGGCACCGACAATGCCGCGATGTGATGCAGGGCAAGCCCGCGCCACGCGTAGCTGGCGTACTCGAACTGGACGACACCGCGCGACTTCGTCGTGCGAGTGAAACAGAACTCGTCCACCAGCTCCGATTATTGGGTCACTACCAGTTCCACTTTCGGGATCTCGGGTTGCGACGTACCGACGCGGACAATGCTCAGGACGCGTTGGTCCGGCTGGGCCATCGCATGGCGCTGTCGTTGTCGAGGAGCCAGCCCAGGGGGGGGCTTCCACTCGGTGTCGCCACCCGGATTGGCGTGGATTCCTCGCTTGGCTACCTCCCGCCCGTACACATCATGCACCTCAGCGTCGGCGGGGGCGGCGAGATCGGGTACAGCGGCATGATCGATCGCCCATCGTGGCGGTGGCTGCGTTTTTCGCTCGCGCTGGAACTTGACGGATTTGGCTCGCTGCTCAACTCCAGCGAGGACTACCTGGCGATCATTCCCAAGGCGGGCCTCGCGTTCGAACCGTGGGGCAACGCTTCCGTACAGCTCAGGCTGGGCGCACGCGCGGGGTATCAGTTGTCGACCGGCGACGGGTTCGGGAGATCGGGATGCGATTACGCCAACGAACGCGCCGTGCCCTGTTCACGACTGGCGACCGAGACATACGCTGCCGTGAGCGTGCTTGGTCTGCTGCGCCTCCACATCGCGGGCGTCTTCCTGCCCGGGCTGGAGGATGGGCAGAACAACTTGTTTGCCATTCGACCGTTCATCGGTGTCCAGCTCAACTCTCCATTCTGAGGTCGTGATGGCAAACACTGCAACCCTAGCCCTTGTGTTGGCCACCTTGACCACATTTCCCGCGACGGCATATGCGGGCAACTACGAAAATGTAGTTTTCGGCGAACGATCCAGTGGCATGGGCGGGGCCGGCATCGCGCTGGCGGACGAGCCATCGTCGGTATTCTACAACCCAGCGGGGCTCGCACAACTCGAGACCGACATCATCGGCCTCTCGGTGCAAGCGGGCGGGCGCTTGGCCTACAGTGCAGACGGGCTACTGCGGCTGGGTTCACAGCGCGGCTCTGTCGAGCAAACCACAATCGGCGCCGTGCCGCCCTCTACCGCCTATGTCATTCCGCTGGGTGCTAAGGGAGCGATTCGTTACGCTGTTGGCCTGAGCATCGTGACGCCCCGCGATGAGCGACTGGGCACGGAGCAGGCGTTGGTCGATGGTCCGACGACGGTGCTTCTTGCGACGAATCTCGTTGAGCGGGAGACGCTTGCCGGTCTGACGTTTGCCGTGCGTGTGCGAGGACTCCATGTGGGCGCCACGCTGTTCGGCGAATATGCCTCCGTGACGTTTGAGCGTTTGCGATCGGTTGCCGACCGCGCCCCGGATACCGATGTGCTGGTCACCAGCGACCGCCGCAGCAAGGGACAACAGGTGGGCCTCACGGGTGTACTCGGCCTGCTGTACCGCTTCAACGAACGCTGGAGTGTTGGCTTGCGGGTGCGCGCACCCAACCTACGGATCGCAGGCACCGCAGAGCACACGTTTGTACAAACCGAGGTGGGCGCGTCCAGCGAACAAGGGACGAACATCACGGTGGCAGGCGTCCGAGGGGACATGCGATACCGGCACCCCTGGGGCATCGGGGTAGGCACGGCGTTTCGCTCGGCGCGTGTCCACGTCGCGTTGGACGCTCGCATGTATCTTCCGATGGATGCCTACGCGCGGTTCGGACCCACCACGGACACCATGTCGTGGGACGCCCAAGTCGACCTTCCGGCGCGCGGCGTGGTCGTCAACGGGGCCTTGGGTGTCGAGGCATTCTTCACCCGCCGATTTTCCCTCTTGTCGGGCCTCTTCACGGATGCGGCCTCAATGTCGCCCGAAACGCCCGTGGGCCTCGCAGGGACTGCAACGATGCACTTTGTCGGCGCCGCGCTGGGCGTTCGAACTCGCTCCAAAGCGGGTACGTTCACAGTCTCACTGACGGCGCGTCATGGTCGCGGCACGCTGAACTCCGTCGTGTACGACGAAGGATTTGCGCGGGGCGGACCGGCACGCGTTGAGCAGAGTGCGGCGATCGTAACGCTCAGCTGGATGCGCTCGCTGGTGGAGGATTGGCGCGCGCCGCGGTGAGCAGGTAGCGGGCGCGCATCAATCGGGCGGTTCGAGGTCGAAGCTCAGCGCACTAGTCAGCCCCGCTCGCGCCCGATCGGGGTCGAATTTCTGGACCCGCCACAGCAGGCTGCCGCCAGGCGGCACCCCATTCAGACCAAGAACCGCATCGTGGGCGACACGCATTGTCGGATCATCGCTCCCTTCGCAGTCGGCCAGCGCAGCCAAAGGCACCGGACCGAAGTGTAGGCTGCCGTCTTCGATCGTTCCGGTCACCTCATAGAGGACCGAAAGCGAGGGATTGCCCCCGCCGTCCAGCCGCTGGGTGAAGCTGATGACCGAACAGTCGATGCTCCCGAGTCCGT
>JAESSZ010000384.1 GCA_016763875.1 Nannocystaceae bacterium | reverse complement strand
GGTCGATGCGCAGCCGCAGCACCATCTCATCGTGGGCGCACGTGGCATGGGCAAGACGACCCTGCTGCAGCGCCTTCGGTTCGCGATCGAAGACGACGACTCCTTGCGCGACCGCTGCCTGGGACTGACCTTTCCCGAGGAGCAGTACAACGTTGCGAGCCTTGCGGATCTTTGGCTCAACAGCGCCGACGCGCTCGCGGACCAGCTTCAAGCGTCGGGCCGATCTGAGATCGCGGAGGAGATCGATCGCGCGATCGTGGAGATCCAAGATGGGACGGAGGACGGCGATGCGGGGTCCTCTGGTGACGAGCGACGCGACCGAGCGCTCGCACTGTTGCGCGACGTCGCGAAACGGATCGGGCGTCGCCTGGTCCTGTTGATCGACAACATCGACCTCGTCTTCGACCGGCTGGAGAAAGAGCAATGGACGCTGCGGGAGGTCCTATCCGCAGAGCCCTGGATCCAGCTCATCGGAGCATCGAGCGCGCCGCTCGAGAGCTACTACCGGCACGACCGCGCGTTCTATGATTTCTTCCGCGTCGAACACTTACACGGGCTGAGCGAGGACGAAACTTTCGCGATGTTACGCAAGCTGGCGGACATCGCCGGATCCGAGCGGGTGGCTCGGGTCCTCGACGAACAGCCTGCACGAATCAAGACGCTGCGCCTAATGGCGGGCGGCAATCCGCGCACGATCGTGGTGTTGTTCGGCCTGCTATCGCAAGGGATCGACGGCGACGCGCGAACCGACGTTGAACGACTCTTGGATGCCTGCACCCCCCTGTACAAGCACCGGATCGAGGTGCTCTCGGTGCAAGCGCAGCGCGTACTCGATGGCGTTGCCATGCACTGGTTTCCAGCGACGGCCGCGGAGCTCGCCCGCACGGTGCGTCTCGACGTCAACAAGATCTCAACGCACCTAAACCGACTCGTCAAGGACGGCACCCTTGAGAAGGTCACCCTGCCCGACACAAAGAAGCACGGGTTCCAGCTCGCCGAACGTTTCTTCAATATTTGGTATCTGATGCGGTCGAGCCGACGCGTTCGGCGGCGGCTGGGGTGGTTCGTCGATTTCTTGCGGCTGATGCTCAGCCCCGAAGAACTGACACACCGCGCACGTGAGCACATGCGTGGCTTGGCAGCGGGTGATCCGCTGCGACATGCAGAGATGAGCATCGCGTACGCAGGCGCGGTCGACGGTGCCCCACTACGCCACGCATTGGAGAGTGACAGCCTGCGGAGCCTGTGCGCCGATCCTAGCCACCGACGGCGGCTCGCGGAGCTGTTCGACCTCGACGGCGAGGACTCGGTGCTTCGCGACCGCACGTCCACCCTCGCGACCATCCTCGTCGCCCGGGGTGAGTGGGAAGAGGCACGACCGTGGGCAGCCCAGTTTCTATCGACGGACGACCAGTTCCTCACCGAAGTCTGGATCAGCGTCCTCGCCTTCTTTCGCGAGACAGTTAGCAGCGGGTTCGCGTCTGAGGCGCGGGAACTCCTGAGAGAGGTCGGCGCGCGTGAGCGGTGGGAGCCGTTGGACCGGGCGCTCGACCTGCTTGCCCGACACGACTTGCCCGCGATCGGGCGACTGGCTCCCGAGATGCGTACGGCCGTCCGACTCGTGCTCGCCGCGATTGCACCGGACGCCGAGGTACCGGAATCCTGAACAAGTCGGCGGCCGACGCGACCTCACTCATCGTCAAAGACTCCCGGTACGCGTCCGCGGCATAGTCCAAGTATCCGTCGCGACCCGACGAGGAGCCCGACGTGTCGCCCGTGCCCTGCCTATGCGGGCCCGAACACGAATGGGTACGAGATTCGAATCGTGCCCGACGATGAAAACTCCGGGAACTCCCACGTGCCCACCTCGTCCAGAACGCACGTGACGACGCATGGGTCGTTCAAGCTCGTCTCCACCAGCGTGGTGTCTACGACAACCCCCGCTTGCATGGTCCAGGTGACCGACATCCGCCCACTCAACGTCTCGTCCCGCCTAAGTCCGTCCTCGTAGCAGGTCCGCAGATCCCCATGATGGGCCCGGACGACGCTTTGGATCAGACTCTTGTCGATGGAGGTCGCGGCGCCCCCGATCGGAACCGTTTTGGCCCAGCGAGATTCGGGTGGCATCGGAAGGGTGCAGGCCGGCAGCGTGGGCCCCAGTGCGGCAGCCCCACGGGCATGCGCGCCTACACCCAAGGCCAACACAAAGCCGACACCGGTCGTGATCGCGCGCATAGCTCCCCTGACATCTTCGGTGCCTTGAGGTTCCCGGAAAAGTGGATCGATCCAAAAATGCAGACTGGCGCCGGGATTCGAGCGCAGCACACGGAACGCGGGGCCTCCTTGGTGGGCAATTTTGCTCGCCCGTCTTCCCTAATCGCCACCTCCGCCCTCTCAGAATGGGCAGTCGGCTCATAGGATCAGAGGAGAAGTCCACTGGTATGCCGCGTGCACGACACCATGCCATGACGCAACAAGCAACGTTGGCCTTGGCCGGCCTCGTAGTGTTCGGATGCTCGGCCGATGGGTCGGAGGCGGCCGCGGGGAGCGAAACGCAGGCATCCAGTGGCGCCGCGAACTCCGAAGGCGAGACCCAAGACGATTCAAGCCCGGGCTCGGGCGGCGCCACGTCTTCGACCGGCGATATCGACACGTCCGACACGATCACCGACACCTCCGACCACGGCACCTCGTCTGAGGAGTCCGGTGACGGATCCGAGAGCGGCGCGGACGAGACGACCGGCGACTCAACAACCGGCGAGACCACGGCAGGCGCCGACGACAGCAATGCGCTCCACGTCAGCGAGTCCGGCCAGGACAGCAACCCCGGCACCCCACAAGAGCCGATGCGCACGATTCAGTGGGCGATCGGCCAGGCCGAGATGGACCCCGAGATCGATACGATTCGCGTGGCCACCGGGACCTATGGGGCGGACGTGGCCAACGACGCCATAATCGTGCTGGTCGACGGCGTGTCGCTGCTCGGCGGCTGGAACGAGGGCTTCGACTCCCGTGACCCATTGGCGTGGCCCTCGCACATCGTCGACAGCTCTGACGAGACTCCCGCCGGCACGAGCACGAACAGCCCCGCGCGGGTCGTCGAGGTTCCCTCCGACGTCACGGCGCAGACACGCTTCGATGGATTCCACGTGCAGGTTGGACGCGGACAGGACCGAACCGGCATCTACATCGAAGGCGACGCGACGATCTCTGCCAACACGTTTGACCGCGGCGCGGACGGGAACGGAACATTGGGTAAGTCCGCGATACGCATCAATGGCGGAAGTCCCCAGATCTCGGGAAACCACATCGATCTTGAGTACGAGGCCGCGCCCGGCTCGTTGCACGGCATCAGGGTCCTGGGAGGGAACCCGGTCATTTTCAACAACGTGATCACGCTGCACGGAGTGATTGCTATTCACTACGGCATCGAGGTGACCGACGCGTCTCCCGACATCATCGGCAACAGCATCGAGATTCACGGCGTTACCTACGCACGCGTGATCATGGTGAACGGGAACTCGCAGCCCCGCATCGACAACAACGTGTTGCAATCAAACGCAGGGACCTGTGTCTCGTACTACCTCAATAATGGAACCACCCCTGGCGGCCTCCACAACAACCTGCTGCAGTGTCCCCTCACCGTGTCAGGGACGAGCCTCTCCCTGACCCTGACGACCATCGCGGAGGTCCACGCCGAGCTGGAGGACGCCTCGGGCAACGTCAAGCTGCCCGGCCCGCTCGTCGACGCCGAGAACGACCTTCGACTAGACGAAAACGCCCCATGCACGGTCGCCCGGGGCGGGCTCGACCTCCCAGGCGAGCTGTCCGAGGACTTCGCCGGGCAGCCCCGGACCGCCCCGATGAGCATGGGCGCTCACGAGTGGGACGGTGACTGCCAGTG
>JAESSZ010000034.1 GCA_016763875.1 Nannocystaceae bacterium | reverse complement strand
CGGTGTCGCAAGGTCCGACGTCCGAAAGATGCAGCTTGCGCCGCCGCCGCACAAACGTCATTCCGGAGTTGTGCGCGATGCGGAGCACGTACGTCTTCATCGAGCACTGGCTACGAAACCGCGGTAGTGCTTGAACAAGGGCCAGTGCGACTTGCTGGGAAAGATCGTCGCGTTCAGCCCCTGGCGCGGAATATCCACAGATCGCACGTTGAAGGCAGCCTTCAAACTCGCGCAGCACGTCGGCAACGGCGGTCATACGTCTTGTATTGTCTGCACGGGCACGGGGACCTTACACAGCGGTTCGAAGCGGACTCCGTTGGTGTCTCACGGCTGCTGCACGCCGTAGAGTCGTCCAAGCAGAGTGAATCAGGACCCTACGACCAGCGCACTGACTCGGTCTTGCGCCCTTGCCGCAGCCGATACTAACTTCAGGGGGCGGCGAGCACGGCGGCATCCCGCAACCTGCCCTCGGCTCTGACCGACGAGGTCATGGCGCGCTGGGGCTGGGCATGCGGCTGTCCGCAGGACTGATCTCTCGGGCAACCTCAGCCGTCGGCAACCAGCGCTTCAATCGCGCGCCGTGTGTGCACCCTGAGCATCTGGCGGCGATACGGCGCCTCGTAGGGCACGTTGGCCAGCGGCTTGCATTGCCGATGGACGCGCTCCGCGACAATCGCAGCGGTCTCAGGGTCCGACAGGCTCTTGCCGACCACCTCGTCGAGCCGCGTGACCACCCTTGGTTTCGCCCCCAGCACCCCGACCACCACGGTGGCGCCCGCGATCGGTGCCGCCACCTCGTCGCGTTCGAGATCGAAACACAGCGCCACGCTGGTCAACGGGAAGTCGATGCTGCCGCGCACCGTCCACTTGCTGTAGCCGGCTCGTCTCGGGGTGCTCACCAGCGGCACGATGACCGCGGTGGTCACCTCACCGTCCTCCCGCGTCGTATGCCGAGTCCCGTCTGCCACGTAGTAGTCCTTCATGGCCACGCGACGCCGTCCGTTGGGGCCAACGAGTTGCAGCGAGGCCCCGAGCGAGATCAGGACCGGGACGCAGTCGCTGCTCATCGCCGCCACGCAGTTCTTGCCGCCAGGCACAACGTGGCACACGGTGCCTTCCGACTTGATGCACCCGCCAATGGCCGACCGCCAAAAGTCGGTCTGATTGACGTAGCGACAGCGCGTGTCGAGGTTAACGTTGCCTCCCAGGGTCGCTTGATTGCGGATCAGCGGACTCGCCACCAGGCCCGCCGCCGAGCACAAACTGGGCGCGTGGGCCCGTACCTGTGGGCACTGCTCCACTGTCGTGAGCGTCGCACCCGCGCCGATCACGAGTTCCTGCGCGTCGTCGTCCACGGTGATCGTCGATAGCTCGCGGACCCCCGCGAGGCTCACGAGCATCGTCGGGGACTCCAGACGGTGTTTGAGGTTGGGCAGCAGGTCGGTCCCGCCCGCGATCAAACGCGATCCGGGGCTCTGCAACGCGAGCACGGCTTCGTCAAGCGTGGCGGGCATCAGCACGTCGAGTCGAGGTAACCGCAACATCAGCCGGCCCTCCGCGCGTTTGTTTTGTGCGGCTGCACGTGTCCCGCCGCCACCTCGGCCTCCCGGGCCTGGATCGCCGCCAGTACACGAGGCGGCGAGAACGGCAGCCTGTCGATACGCACGCCGACCGCGTCGTAGATCCCATTGGCGATCGCGGGGATGATGGGGTGCAGCGGGCCCTCCCCCGCTTCTTTAGCCCCGTAAGGTCCCTGGGCATCGGGTGCCTCCACGATGAGCGCCTCGATGTCGGGGGTGTCTAGGAACGTAGGCATTCGATAGTCGAGCAAACTCGGGCCCGTGTGCTCGCCGTTGTGCTCCGGATCGACAACGTGTTCTTCCATGATCGCCTCGGCAAATCCCATGTAGACCGACCCTTCCATTTGGCCTTCAACGATGCGGCGCGACAGCGCTTGGCCACAGTCGTGCGCCACCCAGACCTTATGCACGGTCGTCACGCCGGTTTCGACATCGACGCTGAGATCGGCGATGTGCGCGGTAAAACTGTAGGCCGGGGAAGCGCCGATGGTGCCGCCGCGGTACTCGCCGTGACGGTCCTTGGGCGTGTTGTACGACCCGACCTCGCCGAGCAAGCCGTGGTCTTCTTCGGCCCACCAAAACGCTTCGGCGATGGGGACGCGGCGCTGCGGGTCCTCACGGTCGAGCGCTTCGCGTTGGATTAGGGCCACTCGGTGCGCAGGCACCTCCCAACGTTTGGCGACCGACGCGCAGACTTTCTTGCGCAACTTGCGAGCGGCATCGAGGCACGCGTTGCCAACCATGAGCGTGATGCGAGAGCTGTAGGCTCCCAAGTCAACGGGGCACAGGTCCGTGTCCGCTGACAGCACACGAATATCAGACAGCGGCAACCCGAGCTCTTCGCCGATGATGACCGCCAGCATCGTATTGCTTCCCTGGCCGATATCGTTGGCGCCCGAAAACACGCGCGCCCGGCCCTGCGATCGAGACACACCTGCACCGCCGCCTGCGGCATCGCGTTGGGATAGATCGGGTAGTTCGTCCCGCTGATGTACGTGCTGCCCGCCACGCCCAAACCACGCCCAAGGGGCAACGTCGGCCGCCGTGTTTTCCACTCACTGGCCTCCTCCACCCGACGCAGGCACTCCATGAACCCGTTGGAACCGATCGCAAACTCGTTGATCGTGCGGGTGTCAGATCCAAGATCGTTGCGCCGCCGCAACTCGATAGGATCGAGACCCAGGGCGACCGCGGCCTTGTCGAGCTGGACCTCGATCGCGAACCGCGGCTGTACGCTGCCGTGACCACGCTTGGGTCCGCAGGCCGGTTTGTTGGTGTACGCGCGTTTGGACAAAAAGCGGTACGCGTCCATGCGGTACGGCGCGCACAACAGTTGGCCCGAGTAGTAGGTCGTCACGAGTCCGAAGCTGGAGTACGCCCCGCCGTCGATGAACGTCTTGGCGTCGATGCCCAACATGCGACCGTCCTGGGTGAAGCCAGTCCGGTAGTGCATCTTCATGGGATGGCGCCCGCGGTGGCTGTAGAACACCTCTTCGCGAGTGTAGAGCAGCTTGACCGGTCGCCCGGTGATGAGCGCGAGTTTGGCGACGCAGAATTCGAGGTCGAAGGGCTCACTCTTGCCCCCGAACGCGCCGCCCAGCGGCGGCTGGATCACCCGGATGCGATTGGCGGGCATCGTCAGCACGCGCGACAGCTCGCGATGCAGGTAGTGTGAGACCTGCGTCGAGGACCACACGGTCAGCAGCCCTTGCTCCTGATCGCCACCAGCCTCGACCCGCTCGACCCGCTCGACCATGGCCACCGCGCAGTGCGGCTCAATCGCCCCGTGCGTAGTGCCTTCGAAGAAGTAGTCGCCCTCGACGATGAGCGCGGCGCCCTCGAGCACCGCGTCGACATCCCCGAACTCGAGCAAGACCTTCTTGGATAGGTTGCCCTTCTTGCTGTACGGGTTGATCGGATTGTCGCGGGCGGCCAGCGCCTCCTCGGGGTCGTACAGGGGCGTCAGCACCTCGTACTGCACGTCGATCGCAGCGAGCGCATCAATGGCCGTGTCTTCATCGACCGCGGCCACGGCCGCCACCCCGTCACCCACGTACAGCGCCTTGTCCACCGCCAGCGCGGTCTCGTCGGGCGTCCACGGAATGATGCCGTAGGGGATCGGGAAGTCCTTACCGGTGACCACGGCGTACACGCCGGGCATCGCCAACGCGCGCGACGCATCGATCGAGATGATCTTCGCGTGGGGGTGCGGGCTGCGCTTGATCTTGGCGTGCAGCATCCCGGGGAGTTTGATGTCGTCGGTGTAGCGGGTGATGCCCTGCATCCTGGCCATCGCATCCACCTTGCGGTGGTGCTTGCCGCGCAGCCACGGCTCCCCCGAGGTATTGGCCGCCGACGGCGCGACCGGCTTGGATCCGGCGTCGTCATGACTCATTGCGCCGCCTCCGTCTCGTCACGCGGCGCCGCCATCTGCTCGCTGGCGTCCACCACGGCGTCGATGATCTTGGTGTAGCCCGTGCAGCGGCACAGATTGCCCGCCAGCGCTTCACGTACTTCGCTGCGGGTGACCGGCCCTGGGCTACGTCGCAGCAGCGACTCGGCGCTCATCAAGATACCCGGGGTGCAAAAACCACACTGTGCCGCGTCCCAGCGATCCATCGCGTCTTGCAACGGGTGGCAACCGCCATGGGCGCGTCCCAGGCCCTCGACGGTTTGAATGTCGCGGCCCTCAACGGCGAGGGCGAGCGTCAAACACGACAGCCGCGGCAACCCGTCGATCTGCACGGTGCACGCGCCGCAGTCGCCCTTGTCGCAGCCTTGCTTGCTCCCGATGAGGTCCAGCTCGTAGCGGAGCACCTCGAGCAGGGTCCGTTGGGGCTCCACGGCCACCGTAACCGGCTCGCCGTTGACCGAAAACCGCAGAAGACGAGCAGTCATGGCCGTACTGTGCCCGGTTCGCCGACGCGGGGGCAAGCACTACAAGACCCCCCGGGCGTGAGCGACGACGCGTGAAAAATGTTACTGGGGGACAGTCATGGATCGTTCCCGCGCCCAGGACTCCCAACCGCCACAAAAGTCCTCCACCGGGGACCGGCGTGCGTCGTGGGACGAGTATTTCATGACGATCGCGCGCGCGGTTGCGACGCGGGCCACGTGTGACCGCAAGCATGTTGGCGCGGTGATCGTGCGAGACCGGACGATCCTCTCGACGGGTTACAACGGCTCGATCCGGGGCACGGAGCACTGCGACGACGTCGGCCACATGATGGTCGACGGTCACTGTGTGCGAACGATCCACGCCGAGATGAATGCCATCATCCAGGCGGCGGGCACCGGAACGGCGATCGACAACGCAATGATCTACGTGACGGCCTCGCCCTGCTGGAACTGCTTCAAGGCCATAGCGAACGCCGGGCTCTGTCGGGTGGCGTTCGGCGAGTTCTATCGCGACGAACGCATCTTCGAAGTCGCGCAGTCACTCAGCATCGAGCTCATCGACCTGTCGTGAGCACCGCGAGCCCGCGATACGGTCGGGCAACGCTCGCATTGGCGGCGCTTGCGGGATGCGTGACGCACACGGGCGCGTGGCGAGCGTCCCCGGACACAAGCCCCTCCCCGCTCGCGGAGCAAGCGCGGGTGTCTGTGGTGCTCGTGGGCAACGCGGGCGCCCCGACCCCATGGGCGCAGACCGTCGCGACAAGACTCGACTCGCAACTTTCTGCCGAGCACGCCGCCGGTCGAGAACCGATCGTTGTCTGGCTTGGCGGGCTGAAGCTGCCCCGGAGGCCAGGCGAAAACAAGCCGCGCTGTCCGTCGGAGTCTGCCCAGCGCTCCCCGCCCGATGCGTCACCTATCGCGGACGTCGTCCAGCGGCACATCGACCGCGGCCACAAGAGTTACGCGGTGACCGGCGTGCCCGAGTGGTCCTGCGGCGTCGCCCGGGCCCTGCATCAAGATGGTCCGAGCGATGGCACGGGCCCGTGGACGATGCCCGATGACCACTTTGTCGTGCGTGTGATGACCGACGGGACCAGCGCCGTCGTCTCGTCGTGCGCTGGGGATCCGGTGCGGTGCGAGGTCGCGGCGTC
This sequence comes from Nannocystaceae bacterium, assembly GCA_016763875.1. Taxonomy (GTDB): domain Bacteria; phylum Myxococcota_A; class Polyangia; order Nannocystales; family Nannocystaceae; genus JAESSZ01. The sequence continues at coordinate 2,339 of JAESSZ010000034.1, read as the reverse complement.
CCCGGTCATGCAACCAGACGAGGTCGCGCCCTTGGTCGACCTGGTGTTTGTCGATCTGGCACCGTGGGTCGCGCCGCCCACGGACACGAAGGACCGTCTCGCCAAGGACGATGCGGTCGAGCGACTAGACGCGCTTCTGCTCGCAGTCACCGCAACGACGACGAGTGCCTCGGCGCCGCGGATCTTGGTGAGCGCGGTGCCCCTGGAGGCAGCAGGTTTCGCCGGGATGGGCGGTGGCGGATCGGACGCGGCGTACCACTACCTGCCACCGAGCCTGCAGACCGCGGTTCGCCAGGGCTTGTTTGCGGGCGCACTCGGAGCCCACGACCGGGCGCTGTATGCGACCGACGACATTTCCTCCGCGGTCAAACGCTCGTCCCGCGCCTGGCTGTCGACACCAGTGTTCCAGGTCGTCGCAGGCTCCGCGAGCCTCCCCGATGCGCGCCCCGCCGCGGCGCCCCGCCGGATCCGCTACTTCCGCTCCAACAGCTACCGGCCCGAGGTCTACAGCGACCGCGCCGGTTTCGCGGTCGTGTACATCACGCCAGACCGCGTGGCCGCGGTGCTCCACGCCAAGCGTAAACGCAGCTGGGAAACCGCCACAGTCGAGGCCCCGCTCAGACCCGTGGCGTTTCCAGCGGAGACCGCCGCGCAGCAACTGTCGCCCTGCGCGGGCTGCGAGATGATTCCCGCCAACGAGTTGTGAGCGCGCGAGCCTCAGTCCTCAGGTGACGCGCAGTCTCGGGAGGGCATCGCCGCGATCCACTCCGTGATGAGATCAACGCCAAACTCGTCGGCCAACAACGTCGGCACCTCGGGCATCTTCTTCTCCGGATCGGTGCTCGCCATGCGGAACACGACGATGCTGCTTTCCGGATGGCCCGGAACGATGTCGTAGGCGTTGCCACCCGCCCCTGCCCCCGCGGCCGCGGGCACCTTGCACACGCCAAACTCGGCCTCGTCCTGCACCCACGCCGTGAACTTCAAGCCACTGGCGCCACCCCCACCACCAGGGCGATGACAGTGCGAACAGTTGCCGTGCAGATAGGCTCGAGCCCGAGCGTCGAGATCCATCTCGCCCGCCGGATCGGGAAACGACGGCAACCCGGTCGCGTCGATATCGGCGATGGCCCCCTGCTCCGACAGCCAAGCTATCTGGTTGGCGCTGCCGCCGTCGACGGTGCGATTGAGTTGGTGGGTCGAAAGCCCCAGCACGCGCAGAACATCGTCACGCTCGTGACAACTGCCGCACGCGTTTTCGTCCGGGATAATATAGTCCTGCACCTGCTCGGCGCCGGCCGCATCGGTGTAGGGGATGGCAACGTCGGCCCCAGCGCGAATGTACTCCGCGTCGGTCTGCTCGTCGTTCCAGCGATAGATGTGGCTCTTGAGCCCGTCCGCGGTCGCGCGCAATAAACGGGTCTCGACGATGCGGGTATCGTCATCGCTTGGACCGTCTCTGCGATCGGTGTCGAAGAAGAACGACTTGACGATGGTCGTGCCCTGCGGAATCTCCCACTCGTCCTGCTCGGTCACCGTCATGGTCTTGCCCTCGGGCAGGACGATGTAGCGGCCCTTGCCCGCGTTGTCCGAGAACAAGGGGGCCGCGACGGTGTACGGCAGCACGCCCTGAGCGGGCACCATCTGCGCCATTGGCCCGTCGAAGAACTCATAGTCCGACAACAAGGCGTATGGAATCTCCCCAATGTCGCGCTTGGACTCCGCACCGCAAGCGCTCATGACGGCCACGCCGACAAGCGTTGCCAAGAGTCCCCAGCGCGTCCGACTTCGCGCTCTTGTGCGGAGGTTGAGAGGATTCACCACAGGCACGGGCTCCGAGCGGCGGCTAGTTACGGGGCAGCGGGGTCTTCTCGCACGTGGCGCGGGACGCATCACTGCTCACACCCATGTTTTGCGCGCATGCGTCACCCAGCACGAACGTGGCGGAACCGTTGTTGCTGATGCAGTTGTCCAGCGCGCCCCCCCCCACCGGGGAGCTGGTGTCAGCACAACCGTCAAACACCACATCGTAGCTGTTGGGACCCCCAGTGATCAGCAAGATGAGATCGTCGGGGTCGGCCGCGTTGTTCTCGAACGTATTGTCGTGCACCCAGTTGCCCTGGGAGAAAACATCGAACTCGGCATCCATCGTCGGGCCGAACAGTGCCTCGATGTACGAAATGATGCCCACGCCCACGCTCCGGTTACCCCGGATCATGTTGTTACCGATCTCGGTCTCGTCCGCCGCAAGGATCAGAACGCCGACCCCTGGCGGCAGCATCGCCACAACCGTGCCTGCTTCCGCGAAGTTGTCGATGTTGTTGTTCTCGATGATGTTG
>JAESSZ010000383.1 GCA_016763875.1 Nannocystaceae bacterium | reverse complement strand
GCGGCGTGGCTGCTGCTGCACCCCATAGCTTGCCGCTTGGCCGGCACGGCCGCGGCCACGTTCACGACTGCGCTGCTCGCCACGACGTCCACGGTCGTGCTGCACAGTAACGACAGCGAGGTCTGGGGGCTGCATCTGCTGATGAGCGCGCTCGTATTGCGGGTGGCGTTGCGACCCAAACCGGCGGCCCCCTGGCGGCTTGGCCTTGTCCTCGGACTGGCCGTCAGTCACCACCTCACTGCGATCCTGCTGGTGCCTTTGGTCGTCGGCGCCGCCTGGCCCCCACGCGAGTCGACCTCGTTGGCCAGGTACGCCGCCCGGATCGGCACGGCGGGCCTGCAAGGGATCGCGGGTTCGTCGTTGGGGCTGCTGCTGTTTGCCACCCTCATGCTCGGCGGCGACGGTGCGTGGCGCTGGGGAGAGACACAAACTCTCGCTGGTCTCCTCCACCACGTCTCGCGCGCAGACTACGGCGTGCTGCAACTGAGCCTGCACCAAGAGACGGTGTCCGTGCTCGCGCAGTGGCAACGCGCGCTAGGATCTGTGTGCGCGGCGTTCACGGCCGGTCTGTCCCGCTCACCGCTGTTGGCGGCCGTGATGCTTGCGGCAGTGGCGTTCGGCGCTTGGCGAACCGTCCCGGCTGGCGTGTCGCGCGGCGCGTGGTTGGGACTCGCCGGTAGCGTTGCGGTCACCGTGCTCGGCTTCCCCGCGCTTCACAACATCGACCCGACCGGCCCGTTCGGCGCGTGGATCTTGTCGCGCTTCGACCTCATGCCGCTCCTGGTGCTCGTTGTCCCGCTGGCCGTCGCGCTGGCGAACGTACGTGGGTGGGCCAACGCTGTGCGACGCCGAGTCCTGTTGGGCACTCTGGCGCTAGGTCTGGTCGCGCTACAACTATCGAACACCGCGCGGCGCGGCCTTCCGGCTGACGACACGACGGTTGAGCGCTACGCCGTCGACCTGCTGCGCACACCGACGCCGGGGGTGACGGCTATCGTGTTCGGCACCGACGATCACCGCACCTTTCCCGTCTTGTTTGCGCAGGCCGTGCTCGGCGAGGGACCCGATGTCCTGTACGTGGACGCCTCGCTGCTCGCCCACCCCTGGTACCGCGCCTGGCTGCGACAGCGCGTGCCCACGCTGCCCGATATCGACAAGCCGGTGAGACTGATGGGCGCGATCTGGCAGCACCCCACTTTATCCGCAACACCGATCTATCTCGCCAACGACTTCTCAATCCCATCCTCGCGCCTCGACCGCGTCCCGGAGGGTCTGCTGTGGCGCATTGTGGTGCCCGCGGGTCTTCGCCGCGAGCCGCCCCCCGGGGTCGAGGTTGTGCTCGCGCGTCATCGGGCGGCATTTGCCCGCTACCTGCCCGGTCGCGGGCCCAAAACTCCTGCGGCCTCGCATCCATTTACCGCAGACCTCGCGGCGCACTACAATGAGCGCACGGCACAGCTCGTCGCGGCCTTGTCCGCCACGGGTCGCCCTCGGCAAGCCGAAGCACTCGCAGCAGAGTTGCTGACGCCCTAGGCGATAGTTTTCACCCATGCCCGATCTCGACGCGGAGCTCTCCTTCATCCTCGACCTCGTAGAGGCATGTGGGAAACGAGCGTCCGAGTATTTCACCGCGGGCCCAGATCTGCTGCACATGCGGAACAAGCCGCTCGGTGGCGGACCGGTGACACGCGCGGACACGGAACTCAACGAGCGCATCGTCACCGCGCTGAGCGAGGCGTATCCGGATGACGCCGTGCTGGCGGAGGAGAGCGACGACCACGAAGAAGCCCGGTGGCGTGACGCTAAGCGCTGCTGGCACGTCGATCCCATCGACGGCACCCGGGAGTTTGCGCGCGGCAACGACGGGTGGACCGTTCAGATCGGTCTGTGCATCGACGGGCTGCCCGTGCTCGGGGTCGTGCACGAGCCCGCGACACGACGCATGAGTTGGGGGGTCGACTACGGTGATCACCACGTGGCCCTGCAGCGCGTCGGAACCGAAACACCGCGCGCGCTGGAGCTTTCGCAGGCGCAGATGAGCGCCCTGCGCTTGATTGGCGGCAGCATCTATCCGCAGTCACGACAGCACGCGATCCGCCGCGCACTGGCAGTCACGCCCGAGCGCACTACCGCCGTCGGCAGCGTGGGGGTGCGGATGGCGAGCATCGCCCGCGGGCACGCAGACGCCTACGTGCAAGCACCAGGGCACACCAAGACGTGGGATACGTGCGCACCTGCGGTCTTGATCCGCGCCGCGGGTGGCCAGGTCACCAATCTTCAGGGCGAACCGTTGTCTTATCGCGGGCCCAAGGTCACCCACCCTCGTGGCGTGGTGGCGTCGCACGGACCGGTACACACGGAGATACTGGCGAAACTGAAACCGCTGGTCGACTCGTGGCTGGCACAGCCACCGGGCTGAAGTCGATAGGCGTCGGACTGTGCTCCGATACACCGGACGGCCGACGCGCCCGGCTGGTATGTTCGCTGGGTTGTGGAGCGCTCGCCCGACCCCGCCGAACACAGCGTCGCCGGCCAGCGGATCGGCAAGTACGAGCTGATCAGCCGCCTCGCGCGTGGGGGCATGGCCGAGTTGTTCGTCGCCAAAGTCACCGGCCTCGAAGGTTTCCAGAAGATCGTGGCGCTCAAGCGCATCCTGCCGCATCTGGCGGGCGATGCGGAGTTCGTCGAAATGTTCCTGGCCGAAGCCCGGCTGGCCGCGGCACTGGAGCACCCGAACATCGTCCCCGTGTTCGACTTCGGCAAGGCGGGCAACGACTACTTCTTTGCGATGCCGTACATCCACGGCAAAGATCTGCTGGCGATCTTGCGTGCCTCGCAGAAGAAGCACGTGCGCCTGCCGCTGGCGCAAGCGATCGGCATCGTGGTCGGGATTTCCGCAGGCCTGCACTACACGCACGACCGGGTCGGCTACGACGGCGGGGCACTGGGCATCGTCCATCGCGATATCAGTCCCGCGAACGTACTGGTGACCTTCGATGGCCACATCAAGGTGGCGGACTTCGGTATCGCCAAGGCCGCGGCGCAAACATCGGTCACCAAGATAGGCGTCCGCAAAGGCAAGGCCGCCTATATGTCGCCCGAACAGGTACGCGGCCAACCTGTCGATCGTCGCAGCGACATCTTCTCGATCGGCATCGTGTTGTGGGAGTTGCTCACGATGCGTCGGCTCTTTCGAGGTGACGACGACTTGGCGATCATGCATTGCATCGTCAGCTCCGCGGCCCCACCACCGTCCAGCGCGGTCGCCGGTATCCCTCCCGTGTTGGACGCGATCGTGGCCAAGTGCCTGGAGCCGAATGTCGAGCTGCGCTACCAGACGGCCAAGGCCCTCCTGGAGGACCTACAGGCGTTCGCCACGGCGCATGGGCTGACGATCGCGGCTGGACCGCTCGCGGACTACCTTGAGACCCTTTTCGACCGACCGGCGCCACCGTGGACGTCGGCGCCTGCGCTGCCGGTGGTGGCACGCGAGGCTGGCTCCTCGGGCGCCCGCCCTCCGGCGACCGGCGCACTGCAACCCGGCGACGGATTCGCCCACGGCGGCACCGCCCACATTCACCGAACCGAGGAGGTGACCCGAAG
>JAESSZ010000382.1 GCA_016763875.1 Nannocystaceae bacterium | reverse complement strand
CGACGGCGACGCTCGCGTCTCGCGTAGTGTCCCGCGCACAGTCGCAGACCATCACTGCTGGACGCGACCGATGTCCTCGATGCAGATTGGCCACGGATTGCCCGCAAGTTCGCGGCAGTCGCAGTTTGGGGTGTCTTCGCTACATAGTCGAATGCACAGCGACTGTCCGGACGGCGCCGTCATACACGTCGCACCACGCGAGCAGTCGCGCGGGTCACGACACGTTCCGCCAGGAACGCTCGCGCCGTCGATGCCACATCGCGCGCCTCCGTCCTCGCCCTCGGCCGTTGGCGCCAGTCGCCTGCACGACATGCCTTTTGGGCAGCTGTTGCCGGTGGGCTCGCATGTGCAGCCTTCGGCCAGTGCACACGCGTGCCACCCACGACGGAGCGCTAACATTTGGCGCATCAGTAGTGCCTGCTGGCGCGAGAACACACTACGGCACGCTGGGTAGTAGCCCATCAGATTGCGGCCGTCGGGCACTTCGCCGTTCTCACATTCGATCGTGCACGCCTCACCAACGGTGCAACTGGGCGGTCCGGGGTCAGGCGGTGTATCGCAAATCCCGTCTGCTTCGAGCAGACAACTTTCCTCGCACACGATCGTTTCGCCGTCTGTTCCCTGTACTCGGGGCACGGCGTCGACGTGATCACCGTGCGTGTGACACAGGCCCAGAAAATGCCCGATCTCGTGGGCCACGGTGGTTTCCCACCGCCGCTTGCCGATGGCCACCAACCCGATGATCGGTTGCCATACCGGATCTCGCCGTTTGCCCCCGCACATCCCGTTGGGGATCGTCGAGGCGCCAGGGCGTGGGATTCCTTCGATGTAGACCTTGTCGGTGAATAGCAGCGGTACGAAGAATGCGTCGCGCGCCGGGTAGGCCATCGTGTCGACAAGGCGGTCGAACTCGACTTCGTCGGTGACCAGCAACTCGGGGTCAGCTATCCAGATAGTCTCTGCCAAGCGAAACTCGAGGCCGTAGTCGTCGAGGCGCCCGAACGCTGCGTTGACGAGTGCAACCTCCGCCTCGATGTCCTCTTGGGTGTAGCTACCGTTGCCGCGCTTGTCGGTCACGACAAACGCGACGATGTCGATTGGATCGCAGCCGTCCTCGTCGATATGGCCGTCCCCGTCGTTGTCGCGCCCGTCGCAGACTTCTTCGCCCGTCAGGGCCTCATCGCACCCGCATGGACCGCAACCATCGTCGGTCATGCTGGGCGAGACCCGAGAAACACACCTTGCGACGCCGCCTGTCGCCACGCAACGCGCATCGAGTGTGCCGCAATCGATCTGGCGCAGCCGGCCTTCGCGGCACACGACCAGCACATCGAGTTCGCACGTGGTCGCGGCGGCGGGCCAGTCGCAGTCGTCATCCGTTGGGACGCGACACACCGGACCGTACTCGGTCATCACGCAGCGCAGCCCGTCTTCACCACAGTCCACGACCATCACCTGGTCCGCGATGCACACCTCGGCAACGTCGGCCTCGCACCGCCCCGTCGCGGGCACATCGCCACATCCCACGGGGGCCGGTTCGCACTCACCGTCTTCGCATAGGCTAAGGCTGCAGTCCTCCGCCATTTCGTGGGCCTGCCCGCAGCTATCAACCCACCACGCATCGCCGCGAAGACACACCCGAGTGGCACGAGGTTCGCAGCCCGGTGTTGGGGTCTCGCGCTCACGAGGCTGCCATTGTGGCTCGCGCTCAGCCGGTGCGTCGGTGGTCCCGGCAACGACGGACGGTCGCCCTGGCCGGGGCGTGCGTGTCTGCGACAAGATCCACCATCCGAGTGCGCCCGCCACCGACAGTACGAGGACAATGCGCCAAGCGAGGCCCGTTGATCCCGAGCGCGTGCGCAGCACGGACACACTGTCGCACGCATCGGTTGCTCGAGTCGCGCCCCCGGCTTGCAGCGTCCGCGCACGCGGTAGTACTACGTTGCTCGATGACGCTCCGGACGCTTTTGGTCGCTTCTTCGTGCCTTCTCGCCCCTGTGGGCTGCGAAATGGCGGACAAGAAATCCGACGCGGCGGGGACCGAGAAAAAGTCTGACGACGACAAGGGCGCGGACGAATCCGGCGACAAGGGCGAGGACAAGTCGGGTGACAAAGGCGCGGACAAGTCGGGTGATGAGGGCGAGGACAAGTCGGATGACAAGCCCGATGACAGTGGGACAAAAGCCGTCAGTAACGCCGCTGGCGGTGCTTCCATCCCCGCAGGTGCCGTCACCGAATGCCCGAAGTCACTGTCGGGTAAGGACAGCGTCAGTCGAGTGATCACCAAGGCGTGCGGCGTTGTCCCGGTCACGGGTACCTACAAGATGGAGGGCGGCTCTTTGATCCTCGAGCCGGGCGCGACGCTGGCGTTTGCCGATGGCGCCTCGCTCGAGATCGGATACAGCGAGACATCGAAGCTGCTCATCCGCGGCACGAAAGAAGAACCGGTCACCCTGACCGCGTCCGGCGACAAAGTAGCTGGCGTATGGGAAGGCGTCAGTATCTACCGGAAGGGCGCGCGCTCCTCTATCTCCCACGCGGTGATCGAATGGGCGGGCGGTAAAGACGAAGCACTCCTTGTCGCCGCCGAGGACGTCGTGGTCGAAGGCCTCACCATCAGCGGCGCAAAGGGACTGGCGGTGCGAGTGGACGACACGGGCTCGCTCGCAAAGTTCGACGGCAACACGTTCGAAAAGGTCGGGAACCAAGTTGTGCGGATCAAACCCGCCAAGGCTGGAGGCATCGGGAAGGCCAACAACTGGCCCGAGGGCGGCGTTGTTCAGGTCGAGGGTGGCCGCGTCGATGGCGAAGTGACGTGGGCTGACATTGGCGCACCGTGGCACCTCACCGGCAAAGTCCAAGTTCGTGGGGAGTCGGGCAATCGCGCCACGCTCACCCTCGATGCGGGCAACGAGCTGGCGTTCGACGGCGATGCGAAGATCGAGATCGGCTACGCGGGTGAGGGCACCCTCGTCGCAAAGGGCACCAAAGATGCACCGATCGTGTTGGACTCCGACGGCAAGAAAGAGGCTGGAGCGTGGGGCGGACTTGAGGTCTACGGCAAAGGTGAAGTCGAGATCGTGCACGTGGTCTTTCGGCACGCCGGAAAAGACGAAAGCCACGGGGCGCTGTTTGCCGACGGCGACGCACGCATCTCGGTGAGCGAGTCCACGTTCGAAACGTCGACGGTGGGCATGGTGATCAAGTTCAAGAAAACCGAACTCCGAAAGTTCGAGAAGAACACCTTCAAGGGCACCGCAACCGCGATGGTGCTCCACGCGCGCTTCCTGGGGCAGCTGGCGGGTGACAATGTGTACGAGGGCTCACCGGTGATTCAGGTCGAAGCCGACCGCATCGACGAAGATGCGACTTGGGCTCTGCAGACCGGGGCTAAGGTGGAACTGCACGGCAAGGTGCAACTGCACGGGGCGCGCCTGACCGTGGCCGCAGGGACCAAGCTCCACGTCAAAGATGGCGTGCAATTCGAGGTCGGATACTCGGACACGGGCTCGCTCGTGATGGTCGGCACGGCGGAGGCGCCGATCGAACTCGTTGGCATGCGAGACGAAGCCGGGGCGTGGAACGGCGTGATCTTGTACGGCAAGGCGCACGGCAACAAGTTCGAGCACGTGAAGTTTCGCAACGCGGGTGGCAAGGCTGCGCTGGAGTTCCGCAACGACGTCGACGGCACGGTCAAGAACGTGTCGTGCGACAAATGCTCGGCGCCCACGCTGGTGTGGACCTGCAAGTCCAAGGTCGAGCACAGCGAAGTGACCGGGGCCGAAGGCACGCCCGGGCCCACCGAAGCGCCAGTCTGCAAGTAATCAACCGTCCCGCTCGGGGCCGCCCAAGTCCTCGCCCACCCGCACGCACACGTCCGTACCGCCACTCGGGGTTTTCGCCGTTTTCTCGCCAAGAGATCTCTTCGAGTACACGGTGGGCCGGCGATGGTTCAGGCCACACTTCAGCCGCTACAACCCGGTCTCGGACCACTCTCGGCCCCCGTTGTCGATCGAACCCGCGAGACGCGTGCGTTTGGTGACGAGTCCGTAAACCCACAGGACGAACCGCTCTCCTCGACGTCGCTGCTGATCCACAGCAAGCAATACCGCGTCGTGGGCACGCTAGGAGAGGGCGGGATGGGGACCGTGTATCGGGCCTACGATCCCGTGCTTGAGCGCGACGTCGCCTTGAAAGTCATGAAGCAAGGACTTCCTGGTGAGGCACGGCAACGTTTTCGCCAAGAGGCCTTGTTCGGAGCAAAGCTGACGCACCCGAACCTCGCTCGAGTTTACGACCTCGGATTTTGGCCCGATCGCAGAATCGACTGGTTTGCGATGGAATACCTCGAAGGTCGCGACCTGGAGATTCTGCTGACGCGGGCTCGCCAACGCGGCATGCGGTTTTCGCTGCGATTCTCGGTCGACGTTTTCGACGGTATTCTGGATGCGCTGCAGCACGCTCACGACCAAGGCCTGGTCCATCGCGACGTCAAGCCCGGCAATATTTTCGTCGGCCGCCAGCGCCATCGAGATCGTGTGTGGGCGAAGTTGGTGGACTTTGGTGTTGCTGTCGACCTTCGAAAAGACGACGGTGCCGCCGCTGAGATCTGTGGTGACCCGCGATACGTTGCGCCCGAGCAAGCGCTGGGTAGCGACGAACTCGGTCCACGTACGGACGTCTACGCCGCGGGCATGAGTTTGTTCGAGTCATTGACGGGGCGGCATCCGTTCGAGGATCTGATCGGTTCTCACCACACCAAACTGTTGGAAGCGCAGTGCACTCGTGACCCCCCGCCAGTGGGTCCGTTTCTGCGCGACCTGCCGCTGCCGATCCGCTGCGCGATGGATGTGATCGTGGCGAAAGCGTGCGCGAAAGACCCCGAAGATCGGTTTGAGTCGGCGGCGGCAATGCGATCAGCACTGCTAGAGGTCGTCGATAATTCGCGGCTGTAGCGCTTTGCGGTCGGTCCCAGATTGCGCACTCTGCGGCGGGCACGCAGACCCGCGTTCCCTGCCTAGCGCGGATAACGCAAAACGCTGAGATCCGTGAGCAAACGCTCGCTTGATGGGTAGCCCCCGGTTCATATTGACCCAGGCGGGTCTGTGGTCCAGTTTTCGCGTCGAGGAACGACATGGAACTGCGCTGGATTCACGAAAGCCCCGCTATCTGGGACGTCGGCAAGGCACGAATCGTGGGAAGTGCGGGCACGGACGTGTTTGAACCCTCACTTATCGACCGACCGGAAGGCGCGCTCGTTCCGAGTGATTGGTGGCGCGTTGAGGCCGACGGCAAGACGGTGGCCTACGGCTGGATGGACATCACCTGGGGCGACGCTGAGATGGGGCTGGCCGTAGAACCTGACCACCAGCGCAAGGGCGTTGGCACCTTCGTATTGGACCGTCTTGAGGAAGAGGCTGCGGTCCGCGGCGTGCACTATCTCTACAACGTCGTCCGCGCGTCGCACCCCCAACAGCAAGACATCACGCAGTGGCTTGAGGCGCGTCGGTTCACCAGCTCGCAAGACGGCAAGCTCTTGCGCGCGGTCGTGCGCCTGAAAAAAGCTGTCGTAGGCTAGTCGCCGCGTTGGCCGTTGCATCCCGCAACGTTGAGGGCTGCGACGTCGCGGCCTGCTCTGGAACGCCACGCGGCCAAGTTCCTGAATACAATGGCGATCGCGTTCAGCCGACGCTGGCGCAACTGTTGGATACAAGGAACGTTGGTGGGGGCTTGCTTGTGAGAACGAAGAACAACGGACCGTGGCTCGGGCTCGTCGCAGCGTTGCTGGTGGTACCAGCGTGCCGCGACGATTCGGGCGCTGTGGATGACGAGGGCGACGAAACCGCTGACGCCGAGACCGACGGGGACGGCAGCGATGAAACCGCTGTCGACGACGGGCTCGACGAAGGCAGCGACGATGGCCTCGAGGGGATCCAGCCGGTGTACCTGTCGCCGGCGGAACATCTCGTGCGGATCTCCATGGCGCTGCTCGGCAAGCGACCGTCGGCGGACGACATCGAAGCGGTGCAAGCCGACCCGGATGTGCTCCCTGAACTTGTCGACGCCTACCTTGCTGCGCCGAACTTCGGCGAGACGATTCGCGATCTGCACAACGCAACGTTGCTGGTGCTCATCGACTACTTCGTTTTTCCGGCCGGGTTCCAGCCCAAAGGAGAGCTCGCCGACGCGAATCCCTACGACCTCAATCGCTCGGTGACCGAAGCACCGCTTCGCCTCATCGAGCATGTGGTCACCAACGACTTGCCATACACAGAGATCGTCACCGCCGACTACACCTTGGCCGACGGGGTGACCTCGGTGGTGTGGGGACTGCCGTACGACGGCGACGGAACGAGTTGGGAGTTGAGCCGCTGGGAAGACGGGCGCGACAACGCGGGCATCTTGAGCGATGCGTGGCTCTATCAACGCCACTCCAGCACGGCGAGCAACGCCAACCGTGGCCGCGCCAACGCGATCTCGCGAGCGCTGCTCTGCTACGACTTTCTCTCTCGTGACATCGAGGTCGACGCCAGCGTGAACCTGGCAGACCCAGAGCAAGTCGCCAACGCTGTGGTCGACAACCCGTCGTGCGCCAGCTGCCACCAAGCGCTCGACCCGCTCGCCAGCTTCTTCCGCAGTCACTATCCGCTGTTTGTGCCCGGCGACTTGGAGTATCCTGCGCCCTCCTATTCGCCCAACATCTTTCCCGATGGGCTTGGTGTCCCAATGCGCGACCCGTCGTTCTTTGGGCTCTCGGGAGACGAGACCGGATCTCTTGGGGAGTTCATCGCCGACGATCCTCGCTTTGCTCAGTGCACGGCGAAACGGTTCTACTCGTACCTGCAGCAGGTCGACATCGAGTCTGTGCCGCTACAAACTGTCGCCGCGCTGCAAACCGAGTTCGTGGACAGCGGTTTCAGTGCCAAGGCGCTGGTCAAGGCGATCGTGCTGGCCGACGACTTTCGTATCTCGCACTTCGAAGAGGACCTCGAAGAGGACGACCCCCGCGCGGCGCTGGCCGTCAAGAAGATGCGACCGGTGCAACTCGCCCAGTTTGCAGACGCGACGACAGGGTTCGTGTGGAAGACCAACCTCGGTGAGCCCACGATCGGCACGGTCGACTTGCTGCGCGACTCGTTCCTCGGCTACCAGGTACTCGCAGGCGGCATCGACTCGCTGTACGTCACTCGCCCGTCGCATACATACAGCGCGACCTCGACTCTGGTGCTCGCCAGCCTTG
>JAESSZ010000381.1 GCA_016763875.1 Nannocystaceae bacterium | reverse complement strand
TGACGACAACTCGGGCGATGGTCCACAAACCAAGTTCGATATTGGCGCGGGCGGTAACATCTTCTGCGCAAGTAAGACGGCGGGCATCTACTGCGACGGCGCGACGTCCGTGCTCTGCGACGACGCCGGGCAGGTCGAGGATACGACCAACTGCACGCCAGACCTCTGCATCGAAGGCGAAGGATGTGTGGTGTGTGTCGACGGCCAGTTTGCATGTCACGGACCGCGCGTGATGTCTTGCGACACAGTCGGCGCGGCCAGTTGGCAGGAGGTCGAGCTCTGCGACCCGTCGATCAACGAGGTGTGCGACGTGGGTCTGGGAACGTGCACCGCCCTGGCACCGATCGGCGGTACCGAGCCAACGGGTGTCTACTATCGCTACGCGCTGTACACCCCCACCGAGGGGTTCACTCAGATCTCCGACGTCGACAGTTACGGCAACCGGATCTATTTCATCGCAATGCAGGGTGGCACGCTCGTTCTAGGCTCGTACGACGTCGAGTTGCTCGACACCGACGGCGACGGGCAATTTGAGCCCAACCAGCACCCGGACAATCCGGACGAGACCGGCCCGGTCGAGGAGCGCGCGTTCACCTTCGTCGAGGCGGTGCCAATCACCGTCGGGGGGGCGTTTCCCAACGTCATGGAACTCTACGCGACCGAGACCAAGGTCTACTACACCGGTACCGACGGACTGTACGAGTACGATCTTGCCACAGGCACAGTCGTGCTCACGACCACGTTTCCGAGTTGGCTCGCCGGTGGCGGATTCTCGGGCATGTCGTTCCTGGGTTACGACGACGTCAACGAGATCTGGTACTCGGGCAACGAGGCCGCTCGCCGCGTGTTCCAGTACGACGCGGCCTCCTCCAGTTGGGGTTGGTCGTTCGAGTACCCGGTCCTGGCTGGCTCCCACATGGACGGGCTCGAGGTCGTGACCCAACCTGGCACGGGCATCCCGTTTGTCTACGTCTCGGACATGACGAGCAACTTCATCGGGCAGTACCGCCTCGATCCCGCTCAAGGCTGGGTCCAGGAGAACCTCTTCAGCTACATCGAGACGACCGGGGCGCTGGTCGAGGGTTTTGGGTACGGAGCGCTCGGCCACTTCTGGGTCGGCTCGCTCGCCAACACGTTCCATGAGTTGGGCGGCGGCGACCTAACGGATTTCATCGGGCCCGAGGGTTGAGCCCGAGGCTCACGGGGTGAGCACGACCTTCCCGAAGTTCTTTCGGCCTTGAATGTAGGCGTGGGCGTCGCCGGCGTCCTCGAAACTGAAGGCGCGATCAACAACAGGGGAAAGGTGCCCCTCGGCGATGCATTCAATGATCGACCCCAGCATCGCCCGTAGTTTGTCGACGTCGTCCCACAGATGGCCGAGGTTGACGCCAAACACGCCGCGGTTGTCATCCATGAGTTGCACCGGCTTGAACTTGGGCATGCGCGCCAGCCCGACGAGCGCGGAGACCAAACTACGCGTGCGGCCCGGGGCAATGCTGGAAACACCGAACGCGAACAGCCGGCCCATCGGCGCCAGCAAACGATAGCTCTTCGCGAAGCTGTCGCCACCGACCGCGTCCAACACGATATCAACGCTGCCCACACGTGCCCGCACCGCGGCCTCAAAGTCCTCGTTGCGGTAGTCGATAACGTGCTCCACGCCTAGCTCGAGCAGACGCTCGTGCTTCCCTTTGCTCGCGGTACCGATCACGGTTGCGCCGCGCCAGCGACAGATCTGCACGGCAGCTTGCCCCACCCCACCCGCGGCGGCATGCACGAGCACGCGGTCGCCCTCGCCCACGTTGCCCAGTTTGACCAACATCAGCCACGCCGTGAGGTAGTTGACGGGAATCGCCGCCGCCGCCTCGAAACTCAGCGACTCTGGCATCGCGGCCACCTGAATCGCTGGCAGCACGAGGCGATCGCTGTATCCCCCGAAACGGGTCAACGCGGTCACGCGATCGCCGACGGCAAAACCATCGACATCGGCACCGATCTCAGCGATGGTCCCCGACGCCTCGTACCCCACAACGCAGGGTAAAGGCGGCGCATCCGGGTACAGCCCCATGCGGGCCATGATGTCGGCGAAGTTGACCCCCGCCGCCCGAACGTCGATCGCGACCTCGTTTGGGCCCACCGGCTGCTCGGGTGCCTCGCGAACCTGCAAGACGTCCGGGGCACCGCGTTTGGAGATCCAGATCTGGCGCATGCGCGGGACGATAGCAGGACGCGACGCGCTCGGCGCAACGCGACGGATGTCGGACGCGATCGGTCGTTGCTCGTGTCACCACGCGTTACACTGCCCCCATGATCGATTCGAGCAAGCTTGACGTTGTGGTCGCGGCCATCGTGCTGCTGGCCGCTACCACCGCGTGCTCGAGCTCTGACGACGGGGCTGCGGCGGACACAGATGCCACCGACACAAGCGCCACTGACACAAACGCCACTGACACAAGCGCCACCACACCGGACATTTCGTCGTCCGATGCAGGCGAGGACACTGGCTCAAGCGGCGAGGCTGCCGACTCCAGCACGGATGGCGGGCCGCCGGTCAGCGGAGAGCTGCTGGTATTGAGCTACAACATCGCCGGACTTCCTCAGGGGATCTCCAGTTCGGACCCCGAGCGCTACATCCCCCAGATATCGCCGCTGCTCAACGCCTACGAGCTCGTGTTGGCGCAGGAAGACTTCTGGTACCACGACGTGCTGCTCACCGACATCGAGCATCCCAACCTCTCGGATCCGTCCCCAGCCAACCCGGCCGAGATGGGCATCGGCGATGGACTCAATCGATTCTCACAGACGCCGTTCGGCGAGCTCGAGCGTCAGCAGTGGTACGCCTGCCACGGCATGCTCGACTGTGCGAGCGATTGCCTAGGCCGCAAAGGCTGGTCGTTTGCCCGCCATACCCTGGCCGACGGCGTCGAGGTCGACGTCTACAATCTGCACATGGAGGCGGGCGGATGTCCCGAGGACATCGAGATTCGTACCCAGGCGACCCTGAACCTGGCCGCAGCGATTGCCGAGCGCTCCGACGGCCGCGCACTGGTCGTTGCCGGAGACTTCAATCTACGCGCGACCGATCCCGAGGACGTCACGCCCTTGGAGAACATCATCAACGGCGCCGGGCTTACCGATGTTTGCGACGCCCTGGACTGCGGCGACGAACGCATCGACCACATCATGGTCCGCAGCGGCACCTCGGTCACGCTCGATCCCCTGATGTGGTGGGTCCCCGAGGAGTTCGTCGACGCGCGCACCGGCGATCCCTTGTCCGACCACTTGCCGGTCGCCGCCCGCCTCTCGTGGAGCGGCTAAACGCGGCGAGGTCAGCTGCACGCGAGCTGATAGCCCCCGTCGCAGGCTTTCTTCGCAAGTTCGTCGGCTTTCTTCCGACTCTTCTTGCCGCCGAGCCCTTTGCGTACGGTCAACGACAGCATGTAGCACCCGCCAAACTCGCCCGCGTCGCAGGTCTTGGTGAACAATGCACGGGCGGCCTTCACGTCTTTTTTGCCGCCCTCGCCGAGCATCGACATGCGACCAACGCTCGTACAAGAGACTTGGTGCTCGCCGTCGCACGCCTTTTGGTAAAGCGTGCGTGCCTTGGCCTTGTCGGGCTTGCCCGAGGTTCCGGAGTCGAGCATCACCGCAACGTTGAAACACGCCTCGATCTGGTCGGGCCCTTCGGCACCACAGATCCCCGTGTACAGCTCGGTCGCCTTGGCTGGGTCGGCGTCCCCGCCGATCCCCTGATCCAAGAACACCGCGAGGTTGAAGCACGCGACCGCATGTCCGCCGTCGCATCCCTTACCGAAGTACTCCCGGGCCTTGGCCTTGTCTTCGGGGCCTTCGGTCCCCTTGCTCCACATCACTGCAAGCGAGGTGCAGATCTCGGTCTTCCCCTCGTCGTCGCAGGCCGTGGTCTGCAACGTACGCTGGTCGGGAGGCTCGACAGGCGTCTCTTCGGGGGCCTCTTCGCCGTCCGCGTCGGGGTCTTCACCGTCGGTCGCCGTTGGCGTTTCGACCGGGTTGGCCCCGGTCGACTCAGGCGGCGTTGGGGTGTCTTGTTGCTTGGAACAAGCGGATGCCGCCAACGCAGCACATGCACACAGAAGGAATACGCGCATCGGCGGCCATAGTTAGCACAGGCCCGGTCTGAGCGGGCCGGGCGCACTATCGCCGCGCTTGCGGCTCCGACGGGGTCATTTTGAGCGCCACCGACTTGCCGTCCCGCCCGACCACAACATCGATCTCTTTGCCGGGCTCAAGCACTGCAAAGGCCGCCATGTAGTCATCCAGGTTGTGGATCTCACGCTCGCCGAGTTTCTGGACGACGTCGCCTTTTTGCATGCCCGCTGCAGCCGCAGGTCCACCCTCGCGCACCCCCGTGAGCCGCACGCCGTCGACCTTTGCGCCGTAGTCCGGAATGGTCCCGAGTGAAACCCGAAAGCCGCCACGCGCGCTCTGCTTGCGGGCGACCTTGATGTAGTCCGGCTCGATAGCGTCGCCTTGCAACGCGCGCAGGATCGACAAGGCCATCGTGCCTACGGCCGCGGCACCCTTGAAGTTGATCTTGTCCACGTCGTCGGTGGGCTTGTGATAGTCGGCGTGCGAACCGGTGAAAAAGTGCAGCACGGGCACACCGACCTCGTAGAAGCTCCCGTGGTCTGAGGGGCCGTAACCGTCGTCCGAGGTCTTGATCGTCAGGGTGCCCTTGCTCGCCTCGACCAAGTCCGGCCACACCGACGAGGTCCCGACGCCAGCCACCTGCAGGCCGTCGTCTCCGAGCCGCCCAACCATGTCGAAGTTGAGCATCGCCACGAGTTGCTTGTCGGCGGTGTCCCCGAGCGCCTCGACATAGTGCTTGCTGCCGAGCAAACCCATCTCCTCCGCCCCAAACGCGATCACGATCACGTCGAACGGGCGGCTCGCCATGTCGGTCTTGGCCAGTGCCCGCGCCAACTCCACCACGACGGCAACCCCAGACGCGTTGTCGTCCGCACCGTTGTGGACGGCATGCTCGCCCGGGGCCAGGGAGCTCGATGTCCCCAAACCCAGGTGGTCCATGTGCGCCCCAATCACCAGCGTGCGCTTCGAGGACCCGTTGCCCTTGAGCACGCCTGCAACGTTGGCCGTTTTCCGAATGACCGGCTCGATCGGCACGGTCATGCGTGCCGCGGCGCG
>JAESSZ010000380.1 GCA_016763875.1 Nannocystaceae bacterium | reverse complement strand
TTCGTGCAGCTCAAGGACTCGTACACCGACAAGGTCACCAAGCTGTCACGCAAGATGGCCGAGGGTAAGGCGAGCAAGAAGGACATGAAGTTCATCCAAAAGGGGGCGGTTCATGTCGTCAAGCTCAACGACCTCAAGGGGCAGGTACGCGCCGCCACGATGCCAGCGATGCAAGCCGGCTGGGTGGTGACGACCGGATCGATGACGACGATGTCGACCGTCGCGGGCATGATCAGGACACGCCGTCAGATGGAAATGGAGTGGACCGAGGGCGACTACGAGCTGGTGCAGGGCGTGCTCGCGCGCCAGGGGCGTCGCGAAGCGCTTGCGGCGATCTCGATCGGCCTGCTTGCGACGTACCAGGCGGTGATCACCGTGGATGGTGACCCGAAGATGCTCGAGGATGTGGCGACCGCGACGCTCGCTGCCCTACCGATCGAGGGCAAGTCCTCCGTCGAGCAGGCCAAGGCTTACGTCGCCAACTTCGATGCCAACGCCGAGATGTCGCATCAACTGTACGAGCAGCAGATGCGCAAGACCTTCGGGGATGCCGAGTTCGAGGCCAAGTACAAGGCGCAGATCGATAGCACGTTCATGCAGCTCAAGAGCGCTAGCTCGGCCATGAGCGCGACCGAGCGGATGGCCCAAGTCAGCACGCAGTACGAGGCGGATCTGGTCAAGTGTGCCAAGGGCGAGGACCCCGGTCCTAGCACGATGGTCGGACCCGGCAAGTGCAAGGAGGCGCAGGAAAACGCCGACGGGTCGGGCGAACTCAGCCCGAAGGTGCTGGCGGGCCTGCTTGGTGGTGGAGACGTCGACGCCAAGGGGCTGGCCAGCAAGGGCCTGGCAATGGTGCTCGACAAGCTGCCCGGCGGCGGTGCGATCAAGCGCGCGCTCGAGGGCGTCAGAGCGCTTCGCCGCGGCGACCCGTCCATGGCATTGAGGCTCGCGGCCGACCTGATCCCGATGCCGGGTCCCGCCAAAATGGCGCTCGCTGCCGCCGCCAAACTCACCGAGAACCTGCCTGCGATGCGCAAGAAAGCCAAGAAGCTACGCAAAGCGATAGGCTAGCAGGTTGGTCCGTAGACGATCTCCTAGCGTGCGCTACTAGGGTTCAAGCTGGCTTCTGAGGTGTTTGGCCTGACTCAGGATCGGGTCGAACCGGTCCTGCCATTTGCCATCGACGACCACCGTGAGTGCTGCCAGGGCCTCGATGTCACGCCCTGCGGCGGCAAGGCTCTCGGCCCGCCGTACGATCCACGTTGGGTTGGTCGGCTCGATCCGCATGGCGTCTTGCCACACACGGTCGGCACGGACCAGTTGGCCTTCGCGTTCAAGTTGCTGCGCGACTTCGGCGTACGCGCTGCCTTCGGCGGGGTGGCGCTCGATAGCTCCAGAAAGGTATCGCCAGGCCTCAGCGGGATCGTCGACGAACAAGCCAGCACACAGGCGGTCAATCTCGGCGTTATCGGGATCATCGCGCCGCCACGTCATCGCGGCCTCCGGCGCGCGCTCACGGTGCTCAGCGGCGACCGTCGAGTCGAGCTGCGAGTGCGCCAGCCGTGCGTGCAGTCCCACGAGCCGTCGATAGTCTGCCCGAACGTCTTGCAGCGTGAGCGACCCGCTCGCATCGCTTGCGATCGCGCGCTCCAGGTAGCCCGCAGCATCGGCGATGCGCCCCTGATTCTCCGAGATCGTCGCCGCGAGGTCGAGCACAGCGGGGTCGGGCACATCCCTGGCTTCGAGCATCCGACGCGTGAGGAGCCAGGCGTCGTCGTACTGGGCTGCGGCCAGGAGTTGCTCGACCAGGAAGACTCCTGCGGTCACGTCGCGGAGGTCTTCCTTGCGTGTACTCGTCACGACGCGGTGCACGTCGTCTGTCAAACCGAGTGGGTTCGCCATCGCAACGAAGGCCGCCCGTCGGCTGAGATCACGCGTCGTCGTCGCCACGCCACGCCACCGACTCCACAGCAACCTGAAGCTGGCCTCGCCCTTGGCCGAGACGATGGTCTGTCGCACGGTCCAGTCGACGATCGGCGTTTGATCAAGATCCAGCGCGGCATCGAACGAGCGAACGAACGCTTCGGTCGCCTCGGACCCCTTGCCCGCCTGGTTCAGCATGATGCCGGCCGAGTACTCGGCCACGGACCGCCATGCGTCATATTTTGCCAGCGACGCCCACAGGGCCACGCCCTGGCCTCGGTGCCGCGGGAGCATCTGCGCCGCGCGCTGAACCAGGACGAACGCGAGCTCTGAGCGGCCGTGCGTCTTGACGAAGGCTTGGACTGCAACGTGGTCGCCCTTTGCCCGACGACGCTCGATCGATGCCAGCGAGGCCCGGTAGGCGAGCAGCGTGCCAAGCAGCCCCGTCGGGTGCTGCTCTGCGGCGCGCCGCAGTGCCGCGACGCCCCGGCCATTGCGGAACGCATGGGTTGCGAGCAGATAAGCGCGCAGTCCGGGTGCAACGGTCGGTTCCGCGGTCATTCGTTCGATGTCGCTCGTCGACAACCAGGCGGCCCCACCGCTGGCCAGGGCGAGCTCGCCGGCCGTAAGATCGACCGCTCCGGCAAGCAGCGAGCGTGCCGTCGCAGCGAGCGCTGCTTGCTGGCTGGTCGCGGCCGCCGTTGCCAAACGCTGTCGCTGCACGTGGCGCCACTGTGCGGTCCCCGGAGCGATCTCATCGATGCGCTTCGCCCAGTGCGCTTCGGTGCGCAAGGGCAGCTCGACGAGTGTCCAAGCCCCTTCGTCGACGGGCGGAAGCACACCACCGGTATCCAGCCGCACGAGCCGGGTCGTGCGATCGCCTCGACGGAGCGTGATGTCGCGGGCACCGTGCTCGATCTGCGTTTGGTGTCCGTCTCGTGTGATGGCGACGATGCGGTCCGCCTCATCCAACTCGATCGCGATCGCTACGGCTCCGTCTCCGACGCTATCGGTCGGCGGCACCAGACGAAGCGTCCGTGGTGCTGAGACGGTCACGACGTACCCGTGCGCCAGATGGTCGGGCTCGGGCATGACCCAGGGCACCTTCCCAAACAGGAGCTGAGGCGACGTCACGCCGATCGAGCGGCGCACGGCCAGACCGAGCTCGTCGTACAGGGAGTAGGCGTATTCACCGTCGTACACCACCTCCTCGGCCAGCGACTCGGGGGTCACCCGCGTCACTGCGAAGCGACCGGCGGCGTCCAGGTTGAGCTCCATTCCGTCGTTATCCGAATAGCGGCCGGGCCTCAGCGCAGCCCGGGCTGCGTCCACCAGCGCTCGTGCGTCGTCGGTCATCGAGCCACGGGCGTCAGTG
>JAESSZ010000379.1 GCA_016763875.1 Nannocystaceae bacterium | reverse complement strand
TGAGGCTTGCGAAGGATTGCCCAGTAGCGTCACGGCGACCGCGAGCCCTACCAGGCCCCAAACGCGGGAGTGAGGCCCCCAGTCGACCAGCGCGCGGGCGCACAACGGCTGCAGGCCCGCGGCGGACAAGATCGCCAGCAAGGGGAGGCAAGGTGCGAAGAACCGCACGCCAAACTGGGGCGCCCAATCACCGCCGACCCACACGCAGTAGCCTACCGAGACGGCGACAATCGCCCACAAGGTCACCACAAAGGGCCGACGCCGCCAGCGAATGGCCGCGAACGTTCCCAGTGCGAGGGCGGGAGTCAGCCAAGGAAGCCAGCCACCGACTTGGTGAAGCCCGTGGCGCAAGACCAGCCACCGAGGTGAACCCGTCGCTTTTAAGTAGTACGTGTTGGGCAGCGGATCGCCGTAGTACAGCCAGCTCAGGGCGACAAGACCGCCGAGCACGGCCAACAACACGGCTGCACACCATCCGAGACGCCGCCACCGCGGCGCTCGCGACACGACGGCGCCGCCGCAGACCAAGACGTACAGCAGTGCCGCGTCCGCGCGAATAACGAGGCCCAACGCGAGGAGAACGAAAACCCACCATCGCCACCGCCCGCCCGCCCGGTCGGGATTGCACACCACCACGAGGCTCGCCAACAGCCAGATCGCGATGAATCCCGCATCGGAACCTTGCAGCGACCAAATGGCAAGGGGCGCGCACACCAGGTTGGCCAACGTGGCCGCCATTGCGACGCCCGGGTGCTCTGGAAACAGACGACGTGCGAGACAAAAAACGAGCACAGCGATGCCGGCGAGCAGCACAACGTTGAGGACTTGGAAGGCGAGCGCGACGGTATTGCTCGTAAGCGGCAGCCAGTGAACCGCCGCCATCACCAGCGTGACCCCGAGGTTCGTGAACCCCTGCACGGGCGCCTCGCCCGGGTTCCATAACAAGCCATCGCCGTGCGCGAAGTTGCGTGCGTAGTGCATGGCGACCATGCCGTCGTCCCACAGGCAGAACACACGCTCCCCCTCCGAAACGAAGCTGGTGCGCCAAACGTACAGCGTGCACCAGGCTACGTAGGCCACCCCCGCACTCAGCAGGAGTAACCGTTGGGCACGGCTCAGCTGCGGCGATCTTTCCTCCACCTGCGACCTATCAAGATCCGCGCGGCGTGACCTTGTCGCCTTCGATGATCAGGACCTGGGCCGAGCCCCCATAGTGACGGGCCATGCCGACGTCGATTCGCCACACCCGCTGTGAGCAACCACTGGTAATCCCGTCTTGTTGGACCGTGTGACCAACAACCATGCGATCGACATCCAACAATGTGAGGGTCTTTCGTAGCGTTTCACAAACGCCCGGCGAATCGTCCGCGTACAGGCGCGTCCACACCACGCTGTCGTTCGACATGATCTCCGCGAGCGTTTCCGTTGCGCGCTCGGAGTCACCGGCCAACCATGCTCGCGTATCGGCGTTGAATCGCTCAAGATCCGGTACCCCACCCGCGACATGCTTCGGAAGCACGCCACCGTGGACGAACACGGTCCGTCCGACAATGACAACGGTATTGCGACGGGCGAGTTTCTGAGCGTAGGGACCCCCTGGTCGGAACGCTGCGGCGCGAGCGCGCGCTGGCGGCGAGACCATCGCGATGCGCGGGTCCGAGAGATCGAGGCCCGGGACATCGTTGAACTCGGCCAACCCGCCCTCGGTCACGTAGCGGAAGTCGCCGGCCGCATTCATGAACTCGTGGTTCCCGTTCAGGATATGCACCGCCCCGCCGGCCTTGGCCGCCTGAACCTCTAAGGCCTCCAACAACGCCAGGATCGCTCGCTCGTCGTCACCGCGATCGAGTTGGTCGCCCGTTTGGACCACGACCAGGGCGCCGCCGATCCAGTCGTCGCTGCCCTCGCCTATCGCGCCCGCCAAGCGCAACGCGGCGCGCGTCGCCGAGATATCGCCATGCACGTCGCCGATCGCCGCGATCCGCGGAGGGGGCTCGAATCGAGTGGGAAGGGGCGGCCTCGCCGCTCTCGTAGAGAGTGGCGCGGCAACCTTCACCGCGCGGGACGCAACATTGGCAGCCCGAGACACAACGTTCTCGGGTTCGGTGACCTGTGCAGCGCTACCCCGTTGGGACTCGCAACCCCCAACGCAAAACCACAATGCCGCAACGATCCCGACACGTGACCACACCGACCGACCGACCGTCGCGGTCACGATCGGCGCGGCAATGTGGCCCACATTTCCGAGCCGAGCACACTCGTTCCGTGCATTCTTCGTTTCCACCGACACGTCCTGCACGGTACTCTAGTGTTTGAGATGGGTTTCCCCGCGTCGCAGGACAGTGTCGCAGCGAGCATTCTCGTCGTCGACGACGAGCGTGCGATGCGGCGCGTGCTCGGGCGAATGCTACGAGCTGAGGGGTACGACGTCGTAGAAGTTGGCAGCGGTCGGGAGGCTCTCGCGGTGCTCGCGGATGTGCGTGTGGACACAGTCCTGTTGGACGTGATGATGCCGGAGATGAGCGGCCTGGAACTCTGCCGCCGGATCCGCGCCGATGCTCGCACGATGCACACGCCCGTGGTCTTCGTCACAGCCGCCGTCGACCGCGAGTTCCGTCGCGAGGCGCGAGCCGCCGGGGCCGACGATTTCCTCAGCAAGCCGTTCGACGAGTACGAACTGCTCGCCCGGGTTCAAAACACGGTCCGCGTCAAGCTGTACTACGACGGTCTGGCCCGCGAACGCGAAGATCTGCGCTCGCAAGTCGACCACCGTGCGCGCGAACTTGCGACCGCGACCGCGCGGCTGGAACGACTCCAGCTCGAACTCGACGTCGCGCGCAACGAGACCATTGGGCGACTGGCCAAAGCGGCGGAGTTCCGAGACGACGAGACCGCCCCGCACCTCCAGCGCATGAGCCAGTACTGCTACCTGCTGGGCAAAGAACGGGGCATCGATGACTACGCGTGCGAGATGCTCCGAGTCGCGAGCCCGATGCACGACGTCGGCAAGATCGGGATCCCCGACAACATCCTGCTCAAACCCGGCCGGCTGACGCCGGACGAGTATCAGATCATGAAGCAGCACGCGGAGATCGGGTACCGAATCCTATCGGGCTCCGCCTCGCCGCTCGTGAAACTTGCCGCAACGATCGCCCACACGCACCACGAGAAGTTTGACGGCACGGGTTACCCCCGCGGGCTCAGCGGCGAAGACATCCCGATCGAGGGACGCGTGTCGGCGGTTGCCGACGTATTCGACGCGCTGACATCCAAGCGGCCATACAAGCCCGCGTGGCCGATCGAAGACGCGGTCGCACTGCTTGAAAAGGGTCGCGGTGCACACTTCGACCCCGAGCTGATCGATCTGTTTCTCGGCGCCATGGACGGCGTGCTGGAGATTCGCGAGCAGTTCAAGGACTGACGACGCGGCCTGCTGCCCGCCTCAATAGGCCTTGTCGCCCTCATCGCGGCGGACGAGTTTTTCGCGGGCGTTCTCGTCCTCGAGTAGTTCGAGGGCGTCGACCGTGTAGCGCGTCGCAGGATCGAGACTGAGGCGTCCGAAGGGGATCATCTCTCCGGTCTCATCGCAGTAGCCATACGTCCCCTGCGCGATCCGTCCGATCGCCGCTTTCAACTCGGCCACGCGCGCGGTGTGGTGTCCTTGCCGCAGGCGCGCCGTCGATCTTCGATGCTCCTCTGCGGCCTTGTCTTCGATGTCACCCAGGTAGTCGTTGGACTCGGCGGTCAGTTCTTCGTCGTCGATGCTCACGAGCAGGCGATCGCGTTCGACGATGAGTTTCCCCTGTAACCCTTCAATCTGCTCACGCGACAGGTGCTCCATGACGCCGAGCGTAGCAGGCGCCACGAGCGGACCCTGCACGTGCTAAGAGGGAATCGCGCAATGAGCGAGCACGATGGCGATCACGACCACGACTTCGACCATGACTTCGTCGTCGTCGGTTCCGGTTTCGGGGGTAGCGCGATGGCGCTTCGGCTCTGCGAGAAGGGCTACAGCGTGCTTGTACTGGAGAAAGGCAGCGAACTGGGGCCCAAGCACTTCCCCAAGACCAACTGGAATGTGCCGCGTTGGATGTGGATGCCTTGGCTGGGATTTCGGGGCCTGTTCAAGATGTCGTTCTTCAAACACGTCACGATCCTGTCGGGGGTCGGCGTCGGCGGCGGCTCACTGACCTATGCGTGCACGCACCCGGTGCCAAAGGAGTCGTTCTTCGCCCAGGGTAGTTGGCACGGCCTCGCGGACTGGAAGAAGGAACTCGCGGGGCACTACGACGTCGCCAAACGCATGCTTGGTATCAACGCGGTCCCGTTCAAGACTGCGCCCGACCGAATCCTCGAGTCCATCGCCATCGACCGTGGCCAGGCCGACGCGTTCCACCCCACCGACGTGGCTATCTACTTCGGGAAGCAGGGCAAGGAGGTCAAGGACCCCTACTTCGAAGGTCGAGGCCCTTCGCGGGTCGGGTGCATTCGCTGCGGCGGATGCATGCTCGGCTGCCGCCATGGCGCAAAGAACACGCTCGACAAGAACTACCTCTATCTGGCCCGCCAACTCGGCATGAAACTCGAGGCCGACACCGAGGTCACCGCCGTGCGGCCGCTGCCCGGGGGCGGCTATCGCATCGAGGCCAAGCGAGGCCGACACATGTGGTGGCGCCGCAGAGTCACGTACACCGCGCGCCAAGTGGTGTTCGCGGGAGGCGTGCTGGGCACGGTCGACCTCCTTCTAAAGATGAAGGCCGATCCCAAAGGCCTGCCCAAACTCTCCGACATGGTTGGATCGCAAGTGCGTACCAACTCCGAAGCGCTCATCGGCGTCGTCGCTCCCGGCCACAAGGAAGACCTCTCCAAAGGTGTCGCGATTGGATCGATCTACGAGACCGATGCGCTGTCACATATCGAGCCGGTCCGATACCCGGAGGGCTCCGGGTTTTTCCGCCTGCTCACGGCGCCGCTCGTCGAAGGCGACACCAAACTGACCCGCATCGCGCGAACGCTCGGCACGATGCTTCGCCACCCAGTCACGACCTTCAAGGGTTACTTCGTCGGCGATCTGTCCAAACAGAGCGCTATCTTGCTGTACATGCGGACGGCCGAGGGCACGCTTCGGTTCAAGCGCAGCTGGTATGGACTGGCGAGCGATACCGAGGAGGGCGCGGCGCCGACAGCGATTATTCCCGAGGCCACGAAGCTCGCCGAGGCGTTCGCAGAGAAGATCGGCGGCACACCGATCTCGATGATCACTGAGACCTTCCTCAGCATCCCAACCACGGCCCACATCCTGGGCGGCGCGGTGATTGGCGAGTCCGCAAAGACGGGCGTCGTGGACAAGAACCACCGCGTGTTTGGCTACGAAGGGCTGTATGTCGTCGACGGCGCGTCGGTGTCGGCAAATCCCGGGGTCAATCCGTCGCTCACGATCTTGGCGATGGCGGAACGGGCGGCGTCGCTGATCCCCACCCAACGCGAGATAGCGCCCGAGCTTCGTCTGCCCCCCGCCGCGACTGCCGCCACTGCCGTCGTGTAAAACCGCGGACATGGATGCCATCACCCAGGGCCTCTTGGGCGCTGCCGCGGCCCAGGTTGTGCTGCAGAGTCGGCTCGGTCCCCGCGCGTGGATCTACGGCGCGGTCGGGGGCATGGCTCCGGACCTAGACATCTTGATCCGCAGCACAACCGACCCGTTGCTCGCGCTGACGTATCACCGACACTTCACCCACAGCTTCGCGTTCATTCCGATCGGCGGGCCACTGGCGGCGCTCCCATGGATCGCGCGCGCCAAACACCGCGCGAACGCCAAGATGATCGTC
>JAESSZ010000378.1 GCA_016763875.1 Nannocystaceae bacterium | reverse complement strand
TCGCCTCATAAGTTCGGGTGCGTGCGCAACCACGTGTCGATCCGACGCGTGACCGCGACCGCCGCAGGGTGCGTCCCCGTGACGATCGAACGCGCATCGCGAGCCACAGCGATAGCCTCGTCGGCCGGCCCGCCAGACAGCCACAACGCGCGGGCGAGGGCAAAACGGACCTCGCCCAGTTCGCGTTGGGGCGTGGGCGATTTTTCCGCCGCAATGAGGTCCTTCCAAGCTTTTCGGAGGATCGTGCGGGCTTGAACGTACTTGCCTTGGCCAAGCAGTGCGCGACCGGTCCCGGCCCTGGCCCACGCGGCCGGATCGGCGTTGGTCCGAAACTGACCGCTCAGGACCTCGGCGCTGGCGAAGTAGCGCAACGCGGCATCGAACTCTCCCAGTACTACGGCGGCGTCGCCACGCGCGAGGTGCAGCCACATCCAGGCCGCATGATCTTTGGGCACCGCCGTTTCAAAGCGCACCGCGGCCTCCTCGAGCGCACGCGCAGCCTTCGCAGCGTCGTACTCGTCGTTGAGCATCCCGTACAACAGCAGCCCCAGGGCCACGTCGACGGAGTCCTCGCCCTTGTGCTGCCGATACAACGCGATGCTCTCGCTCAGCGCTCGGTTGGCCTCCTCGAGCTCGCCTGTCTCCCAGGCCGCGATCGCCAAGTTGTGCAGGTTGGCTGCGAGCAGAGGATGCTCTGCCCCTAAGTGTTCACGAATCTCGTGCTCGCGCTGTCGCGCCAACACCACCGCCTCCGAGAAGTGCCCGGAGTTAACGAGGACGAGCACCGCCTCCTCAATCGCGTGCAGGCCGGTTGCATCCCAGTCGACCGCGTTGGAGCGTTCGACCACCAACCGGGCCAAGGCGACCGCCCTCTCGTCGTCATCAGTGAAGGAAAGCAGCACTGACTCCACCTTGAGCAGCGAGAGTTCGACCAGGGGCCAGTCCCCCAGGGGCACCGCTTGGGCGCGTCGGAGCCACGGTCTGGCGGCTTCCGGGTCCGCGCGGGTCCCTGCCAAAAACTCGCTCATGGAGATCGCGGCCCGCACTTCGAGGAAAGGGTGTTTGGCTTCGCGGGCCCGGTGATAAACGTCAACCAGCTTCTCCTCGGTCGTTTGCCAATCGCCCGCCTGCCACAGCAACTTCGCGGTTTCATACTCCAGCTCTGCGGCGAATGGCTCGAACACCACCGCGTCGGCGGCACGGCGTAACCCCGCCAAACGTTGCTGCGCTTGCTCGGTGCGGCCAAGCGTCCGTAGCACTCGGGCACGCGCGAGTCGACGACGAAGGGCCGCAACCTCGGACTGCAACGCCCGCGGCGGCGTTGGTTCCTTCGCCACCAATGTCGATTCAATGGCCGCGCACTCGGCCGCGTCGTCGAGCGTCATGCTCCAGCCAATGACCAGCGCGACCGCGGCGTCGTCGATGGTGTGCAAGGTGTCGATCAAAACCTCGAACGCGTCCTGCCACCTTGCAAGACAGAAGGAACGGCGATCGGCCAGTCCCGCGTCGGTCCCTGGGATGTGTGCCAAGCGGCAAGTTTCGGCTCGCGCCGCTTCGAAGACATCGACGTGCTTGTCCAGTCGCGCTTCCAAGCGTTGCCACGTTTGGAGCCGAAACGTACTTCTGTCGCCCTGTACCGCGGCCTGCACGGAGGCCCTCGTGACCTCGTCCCACAACTGGGCGTCTGGGCACGCTGGCGCGACTGGGTTTGCGCTCCACAGCAAGGCGGCCGCGATACCCACCCCCGCCGCGCCCGCACCCACGCCCAGCCAAAGGCGGCGCCGAGACTCGGTCGCCGAGAACGCTGCGAGTAGCGCGTCCATCGACGGCCAACGGTCGAGCGGGTCTGGGGACAGTCCGCGCGCCAACACAGCGCGAACTTGAGGAGATTGTTGGACCCCGTCCGGTGGAGGGCGCACAGCGAACGCCATCTTGGCTTCGTACAGTGCGTCAGGGGAAGTGGCGTCAAACGGGCGCTGACCGAATAAGGTCTCCCAAGCCATCGTGCACCAGGCAAACTGGTCGCTCTGCGGTCGGGCGACCCCGCCCCGATGCTGTTCGGGCGCCATATAGGCCGGAGTCCCGGTCCCAGTCCCAGTGCGAGGGCTGGGCGAGGAGGCCGAGTCGTTGCCGGTCGACACCGAAGCGACGATGCCCAGCGCAAGACCAAAGTCGATCAACGAGACGCGGCCATCCCGTCCGACAAAGGCGTTGGCCGGCTTGATGTCCCGGTGGACCAGACCAGCGCGGTGAATCGCCGCGACACCAAGGCCTAGTTCGAGCAAGACGCGTCGGCGTTCCGACACTGGCCGCACTTGCGGATGGTTGCTCCAGGCTCGCAGGTCCTCACCAACCAACAACGCCATCGCGACCCAGACGCCAACATCACATTCGCCGGCATCGTAGACAGCGACAACATTGGGATGCTCGACCCTGGCCAGCGCTCTCGCCTCGCGCATCACCGCGCGCACTTCGGCGGGTTGAATCGTCGCGGTGTCGACGATTTTCAGCGCGACCTTGCGCTTCAACCGAGGGTCGTGCGCTTCGTAAACCGAGCCCATCGCGCCCCGACCGAGACGCCGCCCAACCTCGTAGGGCCCGACGACTGGCGGGCCCGGCCGCGCGCCGAACAATCGTTGGCGTACGTTGCTGAGTATCTGGGCTCGCGCGATCGGCCCGCGAGAGTCGGGGCTCGCATCTGAGTTACCACCGGGCATGTCGGTCGAGGCAAGCCTAGAGGCGCCCAGTCCACGACGCCATACGACGTCGTGTCTGCGGGCGGGCACAAGATTGCGGGACGCGTCGAGTTTCCGCGCATTTCTGTTCGTGGCCGCGCGGCATCAGCGCGTTCCGATAAAACGTCGGGGCTCGCAATCCAAATCCGGTCGGCATCCGTCTTAGGGCCGTGCCGGGCGCAAGACGTCCGCGAAAAGCGTGATGAAAATGCTTGAAGCTTCGACCAGAGACCTCCCCAAACGCCGGCCAGTGTCACAGATCTTAGTGTTAGCGGTTGCACTGATTCCGATGGGCTGCCTCCAAGCAGACGATGACGATGCCGCGCCCGGGACGACAAACGGCGGTTCGGCCGGAGCGACCGGAGTCACCGACGGCGCGGACGATATGCCCGATGGGGGCCCGGAGGAGTCCGAGGCAGAGGGCGAGCCCCCAACCGATGACGACCCGGACACCACCGCCGGGGACGACAGTTCAACCACGACGACCGCCAGCGGATCCACGGATTCGGACACCGATGGCTCCACAGACACTGGGTCCGGCGGCTGTGTGGCGGATACGGCCAA
The DNA here is from genome assembly GCA_016763875.1 of Nannocystaceae bacterium. GTDB lineage: Bacteria > Myxococcota_A > Polyangia > Nannocystales > Nannocystaceae > JAESSZ01. Next base: position 10,277 of record JAESSZ010000378.1, on the reverse strand, counting down.
CGTGACCGCCGACGGGTCGGTGACCGCATCGTCGACCTTCGGGGACAACGAGTTCCCCGCCGCGCTCGCTGTCGACGTCGACGCAGCGACCTCGTGGTTCTCCGCGGGGCCAGGACCCAACGCAGCGCCGTCCGTGTTCTCTTGGACCGTGGACGAGCCGCTGTGTCTCAGCGCCGTCACGCTCACCGGCAATGGCGCGCACAGCAATCCCGATTTTCATGAGGGCTTTGGTTTCGGGGCCGTGACCATTCGCGCGTTCCTGGGTCGCGAGACGGTCTTCGGCCAAGAGTTTCCCCTCGACGGATCGCCGGACCCTTCGGTAACCGCGGCGCTGGATGGTGTCCTCGCCGATCGGATCGAACTCGAGCTCGTCGGTCACGAAGATCCGATCTGCGGGGGTTTTTCAGAATTGGTGGTGACCGGCGGACCGTCCTGAACCAGCGGTACAGCCAGTCTTCGAACTCCCGCGAGGGGCCTCGGCGTTGACGATGCCGAGCGGTCCTTGCCGCCGAGCTGTCTTTGCCGCAACGCGCGATCTCGGCACAAATACCGAGGCGAGGTACAGCGCGCTTCACGCATCATCGGCGGAGATCTCCTCGTGGGCACCCTGTATTGGCCGTAGAACCCCGTTTCAGTGCCGAGCGGCGTCATCCCGCGCAACGCAAGTTTTCGACTGACAACAACGAGTCAACGGTGTAAGCAGGTGTCGGGTATTGTAGTCATGTTCCGTTCATCGCTCGCAATCGCCGCCCTTCTCGCATTCCCCGCCTGCACGTCCAACTCGTCCGCCGAGCAATCCGGAGGCAAGGGCGGCGCCGGGGGCAAGGCGGATGACATCCGAACATGCGCCGAGGGCCGGACCTGCCTGCAGTTCAGGTCGTACGAGGTGCTGTTCACCAACCCGGTGTGCTCGACCTACAACTACGATGCGCCCGTCTCCGAGGTCGATGGCGAGCGCGAGATCCTCGCCAAGCCGAAAAACGTCTACTGCAACGGCGAGTTCGACTCCGACGCCTCACGCCTCCGCGACAGCTCACCGCAAAGCCGACTGCTGGAGTGGGTGAACGCGCTTGATGCTGGCGATGAGATCTTTCTGGCCTATTTGTCCTTCTCCGACGCAACGGTCGCGGCCGCACTGTGCGAAGCGGAAGGTCGCGGCGCTGACGTTACTTTTGTCCTCGACAAACTCAGCGCGCGAGCCGAAGACCTTCAAGCTTGCGGCGGCGAGGTTCTGATCCGGGGACACGTCGGCAGCGTCGGGTTCGCCCACAACAAGGTGGTGCTGGTCAACGCAGACGGCGCGGGACCATCGGACGACAACGACGGCTTCATGAAGATGTCCTACGGCAGCGGCAACATGTCGTCCGGGACCCACCTTCACCACGAGAACTGGCACTTTATCGACGTCGCCCGCGACAGTTTTTTCGCACAATCTCACCTGTGTCTGATGGAGGCGCTCATTCCTGAAGAGCGAACCGCGGGCAAAGGCGCATTCTCCGACTTCATGGCCGAGTGCCGCTCGGGCATCGACGCGGAGCCCGAGGACGACATCACCGCCTACTTCATTCCCGCCCTCGCAGACCGCAAAGCGCTGCTCGGCGGCAACATCCCCTCGAACTCCAACGGTGACTGGTTCCGTCAGACCGACCTGCTGACGCTCATCGACCAGTCCGCCGCCATCGACATCGGCGCCCACCGGTTCAGCGCCCGCGTGATGATCGACGCCCTCGAAGCACGACTGCTCGACAACGATCGTCCCTTTCACCTGCGCTTTGTCGCCGACGACGACCTGTACTGGCTCAAGCCACTGCCGCCGAGCGAAGTGCAGGTCGTTGGCTTCAATACCTTCGGGGAGACCGTCAAGCTCGACCAACTCCGTGACGCGGACGGGGACAACGGTCGCTTCGAAGAGGCGTACATGGAGACCAACCATGCCGCGCATCTGTTGCACCACAACAAGTTCTTGATCTTTCAGGGTCGCGACAGCGCACCAGATGCGGTGCTCATGGGCTCCCCAAACCTGACGGGCACCGGTTTCGATAGCAACCTCGAGAACCTCTACATCACCGACATTCCCGAGGTGGTCCAGGCATTCAAGGCGCAATACGCACTGTGGTGGGACGGCGAAGGCCCGCTCCCGGAGGGACACGACGTCGCGCCACGGGCGACCCACGCGGACGACATGCCGATCGAGGTCTTCGCACCCAGCACTCCCAGCGACGGCGGGTCGACCGATCCGAACCCCGAGCCCGCCGAGTGTGGCTTGCGGATCGTGGAGGTGCTCTATGACGCGGTCAGTGCCGACGACGGCAAGGAATGGGTCAAGCTCTACAACAGCTGCGAGGACGACGTCGCGCTGGACGGCGTAAGTCTGGGCTGGGGAGGGAGCCGCTACACAGGCGGCCTCGACCTCGAAGGTACCCTCGACGGTAAACGCTGCATGATCATTGGTGGCCCGAGCACCGACGCCACCAACGGCGGGCCAACGATCGACCTCGTCGCCAACTTCTCGCCCGACCTGCAAAACTCCGGCTCGACGGCAGACGGCATCGCACTGTTTGCGAGCGCCGCAGCCGACATCGACGGCGAGGCGATTCCTCTCGACGCGGTCATCTACGGGCAGTCCAATACCTCGGGCCTGCTCGATGCCAGCGGCGCGGCCCCCGAGCCGCACGTCGGCGATGCGAAGTCTGGCGACAGCATCGTGCGTGTCAGCGCCCGTGAGTGGGAAATCGCAGACGAGCCAACCCCCGACGCCTGCCCAACGTTCTAGCCACAAGCCTCGCGAGTCGCGCCGGTCAGTCTCAACGCACGGGCGCCACGCGGCGCCGACCTTGGTACAGTGCGGCCATGCGCCTTGCAGCCCTCGTTGTCGGACTCGTACTCGCCTCTCCACTCGTGCTCGCTTGCGGCGAGGATGACGGCGACGGTAGTGACTCCAGCAACAGCGCGAGCAATACGATCAAGCTCGCGAGCTTCAACCTTGGACTTGCGGTTGGCTACATCGAGGAAGCACCCGCGCGCATCGACCCGATCATCACAGCGATCTCGGAGTCGGACGCAGACGTTCTGTGTCTACAAGAGCTGTGGGTCGCACAAGACGATGCTGGCGAATGGACCGACACTCAGATCCAGCGCGTACTGACCGGCACCACCGCGAGCTATCCCCACCAGTACTGGAAACGGACCACCGTGAGCGAGGATGCCGTCGAAACCGGCTGCACCATCGAAGAGTCCGATCCGCTGGAGTCTTGTGCGAACGAAGCCTGCGGCGACACGCCCCCCGAGAATCTCGGAGAATGTGTGCTTGAGATGTGCGGCGAGGAGTTCACGGCGACCTCGACCGGATGCCAGGGCTGCCTCGTCGCCAATCTCGGCCAGCCCCTGGAGGACATCATCGCGGCGTGCGTGGGCGCGACCAATGCGGGCATCGTCTACGACGGGCACAACGGTCTGGCGATCATTTCCAAGCTACCGCTATCGGCCACAAGCATCGTTGAGATGGACCACGCCCTGACGGCGCGGTCCGTACTGCACGCGACGGTCACCGCGCCAGGCGACAACCCAGTCGACGTTTACTGCACACACATCGCGGCCGATCTCACCTCGGAGATCGCGTACCCCGAAGGCGGCACGTTCACCTCGTTCGCGGAGGAGAACGCCGCACAAATGACCGAGATCCTCGCGCTGGCCGGTGAGCCGGCCGCGGGCTCCACCACCGCACTGCTCGGCGATTTCAACCACGGCGCCACCGAGCTCGCCGACAACTACCAGGCCGTTCTCGACGCGGGCTACACCGACGCCGTAGCGGACGCGAACGTCGGCTGTACTTTCTGCGACGAAAACACGCTCAACGCGGGCGGCGGTAGCGGCGGCAAACTGATCGATCACATCTACATCAAGACCAGCGGCACGGTGGGCACATCGGCCCGGATCTTTGACCAAGCGGTCGAGATCACCACCGCCGACGGCGCCTCACGCATGCTCCATCTCTCCGACCACTACGGCGTCGAGACCACCATCGAGTTCGAGTAGTCGCTATCGCGGTCGAGTAGTCGCTATCGCGGTCGAAGGTTGCTGCGCTTCACGAGCTGACCGCAGGCCGCTTCAATATCGCGCCCGAGGCTATGGCGCCGCGTCGTCTTGCGCCCGGCATCCCTGAGGCGCGCCGCAAATGCGTCGACACGCGTGCGCGGCGTGGCCTGCAGGTGTGGAGCATCGTCGATCGGATTGTACGGGATGACGTTGATGTGGACGTCCAAACCCTCGGTCCACGCAACAAGCGCATCGGCGTCCTCGTCGCTGTCGTTCACGTCTTGGAGCATCAGATACTCAAGCATCACACCACGCCCCTGAATCCGGTTGAGTTCAGCGATCGTGCGGCGGAGCTCCGGCAGTGGATTTTTCTTGGCGAGCGGGATCAGCTTACGACGCGTGTCCGGCTCGACACTGTGCAAGCTCAACGCGAGACCCACCCGAGGGAATCGTTCTGCGAACCGGAGCATGGCGTCTATGACGCCTACCGTGGAGACCAGTATCTTGCTCGGCGACAAATGAAACCCGGCCGGATCCAAGAGGCGGTCCACCGCAGCGTGGACGTTGGCTTCGTTGTGAAACGGCTCGCCCATGCCCATGAACACGACGTTGCGCAGACGACGGCCTTGCTCAGCGAGAATCTGGCCGGCCTGCAGTACCTGATCGAGGATCTCAGCCGTCGACAGGCTGCGCGCGATGCCCATGGTCCCGGTCGCGCAAAACTGACACGCGGCTGCGCACCCCACCTGACTTGAAACACAGACCGTGCATCGGCCGCTCGCGATCCGCAGAACGACCGTCTCGGTGAGTAGCCCCTGCCCGGTTCGCAGCAGTAGCTTCGTGGCACCGTCAACAGCCGACTCGTGGCGTTGCTCGAGGGTAAGCGCATGGATCGCAAGGCGGTCGCGCCCAATGAACTCTGCCGTCGCGACAGCATCGGACGCGAACGTCTTGAGCAACGCGTTGCGGACACGCCGGAACTGCTCGGGGTCGCAACGCAGCGTGCGTCGCAGCGCAGCGCAGCCCGGCACATCGAACAAACACGTCTTCGCCTCGGACACCGCGGCTGAGTCTAGACTTCTATCGCAGCATCCGCAGCCACCAGCCCACGGCTCGCCGGGTCCAAGGGCCGATACGTTGCGTCTGCCAGTCGTACGCGAGCGTGCGCCACAGCTCCGACCGTGTTGGGTACGGATGAATGGTCCGGCCGATCTTCGCGAGCCCGAGCCCGGCGGTCATCGCCAGCGCGATCTCGGTGATGAGCTCGCCGGCCCCACGCCCGACCGCGGTCGCTGCAAGGATTCGGTCGCTGCCGCGGCGAAGATGGACCTTGGCGAACCCCTCGTGTTCGTCCTGGGTGTGCGCACGGTCGTTGTCGCGCCAGGGCGTGCTCAGGGTCCGAACCCGATCGCCGAGTTCCGCCAGCGCGCGCGCGGACAGTCCGACGTGCGCAACTTCGGGATCGGTATACGTCACGTAGGGCATCACGCGCGCCGCCGCGTCGAGCCTCGCGGGCAGCAGCGCGTTGAGGGTGGCGAACTCCGCTTGAGCCCACGCGGCGTGGGTGAACTGTGGTCCCACCGCCACGTCGCCCACGGCGTAGATCCGGCGATTGCTCGTCCGCTGAAAACGGTCGACGACGATCCCCCGTGCAGCGAAGTCAACGCCCGCGGCAGCAAGGCCGAGGCCGTCGACGGCAGCTCGCCGCCCGGTCGCCACCAGGACACGTTCGCAGGTCACGGTCCTCTCACCGATACCAACGACGATCTCGTCCCCGTGCCGCGAGAACCTCGTCGCTTCAGTGCTGCACCGTACGTCCACCCCTTCGGCACCGAGACGTAATCGCAGCAGTGCACCCGCCTCGGGGTCATCACGAGGCAGCAACGTCGCATCGCGTTGAAGCAACGTGACCGATGAGCCGAGACGCGCCAACGCCTGGGCCAACTCGCAACCGATCGGCCCACCACCCACAACGACGACGCGCTCAGGTAGTGATTCGAGTTCGAACAGAGATTCGTGGGTCAGCGGGTCGATAGACGCCAAGCCCTCAATGTCCGGCACGACGGCCTTGGCTCCCGTAGCGACGATCGCCCGCTTGAACGCGATGGTCTCACCACCCACCTCCAGCGTGCGATCGCTGGTGAATCGAGCTCGACCCGGGATGACCTCGACGCCACGATCGGTCAACGTCGCAACACTGTCGTCGTTGGCAATCTCGGACCGAATCCGCCGCACCCGCTCCATGACCCTCGCGCCGTCGACCCGGACGTCCGTGATGACCCCGACCGCGGCGGCGTGCCGAGCGTCGTGGGCCACCCGTGCGGCGTGCAACAGTGCCTTGGACGGCACGCATCCCGACACGAGGCAGTCTCCGCCCAACAGGTCGCTCTCGATCAGCGCGACACGTGCACCGATGAGCGCCGCCCCAGACGTCGCGACGAGCCCGCCGGTTCCGCCACCGATCGCGACAAGATCGTAGCGACGATGTTTGGGAGCGAGCCCAAGCCCCTGGGTACCCACCAGTGCGACCATGCGCGCGTTGTGGGGATCGTCAGCGAGTTCGGACATGCAGCCGTCGTGGTCGGAGAAGTCTACACGCTACGGCCGGTTGTCCGAGCGTCTACACTTTGCTCGTGACGGGGTCCGGCGATCCAACGGCGACAGATTCGCGCCCATGGGGACCGATTGCGGCGGCGGCGGTGGCGCTCGCAGTGGGTGCTGCGGTGTGGAGTCTGACCGCGACCCAAGGACCGTGCTCGGGAGGCGCGGCGACCCTCGAATCTTCGTGGGGCGACGCGCGCCGTGCTGCGCTCAAAGGCGCCGTGCTCGCGACCGAACATCGCTACGCCCCGTCGACATGGGCGCACCTCCGGCCTCGTCTGGACCTGTGGGCCGCCGATTGGATCGAGACACACCGTGCAGTTTGTCTGGCCTCCAGCGACCGCCCGACGACGGAGCACACGGAGCCAGACGGGAGTACAGAGGCAGCCATGGCGTGTCTCGAACGCGCCCGCGTGCACCTGGACGCGTTCCTTGGCGTGCTCAGTGACGGTGAAGCGAATGCAACGCGTAACGCGATCTACGGTGCAGCGGGTCTACCGTCTCCCAAGATCTGTGCCTCTTTGCATGGTCCCCGTGAGCCCAACGCCCCTGCGGTGACGCAACGTCTAGCGGTGCTCAACTCGCAGCTGGCACAAGCAGCCGCGCGCGCGAACGCGGGTGAAGTCGGAACGGATATCGAGGTCGCGCTACAGGTCGCGCTGGAGGCCCGCGAGCTAGGCGACACACGACTGCACGTGGAGGCGATGCTCGTGCAAGCAACGCTGAGAGCCGCACTGGGGGAACAACACGGGGCACAGGCCGCCCTGCGCGAAGCGTATCGACTCGGCGTGACTGCGAGCTACCCCGCCCTCACGCGTGACGCGGCGCGACGCCTCGTGCTCATGACCGGCGTCGATCGAGCCCACTACAGTGATGCACAGCAGTGGCAACGGCGGGCGTTGAGCCAACTTAGCGGGCAGGCTCCCGATCCCATCGCCCGGGCTCGGCTGCTGGCCAACCTCGCAGTGGTGCACGCCAGGGTCGGAGAGTTCACGGCGGCGCGCGACACCCTCGCCAGAGCACTCGTGCTGCAAAAGTCTGTGCCCGACGCGGACACGATGTTCTTCGTGGAGGTCTATCCGCAACTCGCGCGGGCGATGCTTGCAGGCCAACGTTTCGAAGACGCCGCTCGTCTTGCCCGCAACGCGCTCACGCTCGCGCGGGAAAACCTCGGCGAGGATCATCCCGCTGTCGCCGAACGCCTCGTCGAACTCACTGCCGCCCGACAGCAGTCCCCCTGACCGGATCGCGGACCCGGCGCCACCCGAGCAACCGTGCAAACGAGTGATCTGCCCCACGTAGACGCGTCACTGGGCGGTGTACAGCGGCAACCCACCGCGGGACCATACCGATAGAGAGTCCATGAAGCGTCGATCCCTGCGTGCATTGGTGTCGTTGTCCGTCCTTGCCGCCACGCTCGCGGCGAGCCCGACCGCGGCGGCTCCCAAACGGGGCAGCGAAGCCCAGCGTTTGCACGACAAGGGTGTTCACTGCATGGACGAGATCGAGCGAAACGCCTGCGCGATCACGCATTTTGAAGCACTGCTCGAGCTTGAGACCCGCGAGCGCGAGCTCGTCACCGACGCCATGATGCGGCTGATCGACCTCTATCGCGACGAGGGCCGCGACGACGAGGTCGCAGTGCTGCTGCGTCGGTTTTGGAGCGTCGGGATGAAACTCGACTCTCACGGTCACGTGCCCTGGTCGACTCGGTTCATCCCTTCCGAACTCGACATGTTGCTCGTTGTCGACATGCAACAGATGGTCGGCTCTCGGGTGATCAAGACGCTCAGCGAGGATGCCCGCGACAGCCTCTTGACGTGCGACGAGGACCGCCGCAACGAACTCGAGATCAAGCGCCGTTTTCGAAGAGCCGAAAAGAAGGCCGCAAGAGAGAACCTGGACGTTTGGGAAGCTCTGCAGGATCAGCACGAACGTGACGCCGCTCGCCGTGCGAAGCGAGCGGAGGGCCGCGCGAATACAGACGCCGCGCCGATTTTTGCGGAGCACATTTGCGATCTTGCGCGCGCACTGGGGAAGACCGACCTCAAGTCCATACGTAAGATCATGGGCGCGCTCAACCACCACGATGCCCGCAAGTCGATAGGCATCGCCGAGATCCCCGACCTCGATCCGCTGCTCGTAGACGCTGAGGCGAATGGCCGTCTTCGGCGCGTTGCCCCCGACCACTTCATTTTGGTGGACGCCCAATACGCGGGGGCACCGGTCCACGTGCTGAAGCTCGACCATGACGAGCTAACCCTCGTCCCGGAGAACATGGCGGCCGCCCTGGTTGAGGCACGGGCGAAGCGGCGGTCCCATCTCAACCGCGAGCTGAGTCAACTCGTCTCCAGGGTCCCACGCGATGCCGGGTTCTTCTTCGTCATGACCCAAGCGGCGATGCGAGAAATGGGGTTCTCCGGGGTCAAGAGATCGACGCGCGCGTTCCTCGAAGCGATCTTGCCCAAACCGAAGGGGCTACAGATCGCCGCTATCTTTGGCGACCACCTCGGTGTTTTTACCCGCGTCCCCACCGACACCCCCGGCCGCGGCCGGATGCTCATCTCTGTCGCCAACGCCATGGTGGCCAACGCCGACGACGATGAAGAAACCAGCAAGTGGCTCGAAGGTCTCGACATCGCCGAGTCATCCGACCGTAAGGCCCTGCTTGCGTCCTACCTAATCTCTGCGCGCAAGCTGCAGAAGCTCATGCTCCAGTAGGCTCGGCGGTTCTAATCGCACTCTTCGTGCTCGAAGCAGTCGGGGCACGTGCAGTCCTCGTCGTAGACATTGCACACCCCGTTGTTGTTACAACCGCAGGCCGGGTGGTTTTCGCAGTCTTCGCAGACGCAGTCTTCGTTTTGCGCACAGAGGTTGTCGTCGTTGCAGCCATGGCAAACGCAGTCATCGTTGGGCGCCATGCAAAATGCAGCTGGGGGCTCGAAGCACTGCACCCGCTCGTCACCTTCCGTACTCGACCCACTGCTCGAACTCCCGGCCGTCGCGTCCGAGCCGCTTGAAGTGGAGCCGCTTGAAGTGGAGCCGACCGTCGACGAGGCGTCATTGGTCGCAGCCGCCGAGGTCGAGTCACCCGTCCCAACTCCCGTCGAATCGGCCGCGCCAACGGTGTCACCATGGCTAGCGCCTGCCTCTGCACTCGCGGCGTCTGACACCGTCGTTCCGGCCTCATTCGCGACTGTCGAGGTCGTCGAGGGGCCCGTGCTTCCCGAGGTCGTCTCGGTCAGTTCCGCTTGCTTGAGGTCGCTGCATCCTGCACCGACGAGCAGCAGGCCCAAACTCAGCGCGTAAACGACCCCGCGAACCCAATGCACAGCGACATTGTACCGCCTCCCCCGCCGCATCGCGACTCAAACAACCAGACTTCAGCGGTCCGCGGGAGCTGCGGTCAGGTACTCAAGCCGACGATCGATCCACTCGGCTTCCGCGTGCAACCCCTCGGTCCGGTAGACCCCACGCAACGCTCGGTAACGCGACCCGGGGTCAAGACCGGTCGCCATGTGTAGCTTCCGTAGGCACACCGGGCACAGGTGCATGGGCGTCGCATCCAGCTCCTGGAGATGGTTACCGCCATTCATGTTGCACGCGAAGTGGGTGCAGTGGCCCATACCAAACATATGGCC
>JAESSZ010000377.1 GCA_016763875.1 Nannocystaceae bacterium | reverse complement strand
TCGATGCCGCCATCGCCGCCTCATCGTGCCCGCCTTCCCAGAGCAGAAGCACCTTGGTGATCGCCGGGTACAACGAGTTCCCGCCGCGTGCGCGGGTGATCGCGGCCGCCTTTTCGAGGTGACGGAACGCCAGCGCCTCGTCGTGGGCAAACGCGACGATCGCCATGCCCTCCAGGGCACCCGCGACCCCAGTCGGGGCGTCCACCGCCACGTGCAGATCGTGGCAGCGCTGGTAGTGCTCCGACGGATCGTCGGCTCGCATGTCCGCCAGCAGACAGTGCGCCTGCGCCTGGGCGTAGCGGTTGCTGTACTCCGTCGCCATGCTCAGGCCTTTGCGGGCCATCTCGGTAACGGTGGCACCGCTGTATCGGGCTGGGTTGCCAGACAGAAGCGTGGCCAGCGACACCGTGGATTTGGCGGCGACGTAGTAGTCCTTGACGCGCAGATTGGCGGCGATGCTCTGCTCGAGAACCTCTGCCGCCTCCCCGGGGCGCCCAAGGCTCTGCAGTAGCAGTGACTTGGTGTGGAGGAGCACCAGGCGGGGTTGGTAGTAGCGCTGGGCCATCACCGTCGGTTCTGCGTCGCGAACCAGGCGCAGGGCCTCGGCGATGTCTTCTCCGCGTCGCGACAACTGTCGCGCCCATTGCACATCCGAGATCGCGATAAGGTCGGCATCGCCAAGTTCCTTGGCCACGGCGCGGGCCTGCACCAGCAGTCGGCCTGCGGCGTCCAGGTCGACGCGTGCCCGGTTGTCCGCGAAACTCAGCAACGCCCAGACCTGGCTGCTCTGCTCGCCGCGCTCGGCATAACCTAAGATCGCGGCCTCGAAGTGCTCGAGCATTTTCGGCTCGCCGCTGTCCGACAGCAGTGCGGCGAGGTTGTCGTGGGCCCACGGGTTGCCCGGATCGCGCTTCAGCTCCGCTTGGAGCAGCTGGATCCCTCGTCCGTGATCGCCGCTGGTTCGCGCGGCGCCGTAGATGCAGTAGTACGGTGATCCCTTCTTGGCGCTGTCGCCATCGTCACCCGCTTGCAGCTGCTCGATGCACGGCGCAAACGGGTCGTCGTCGGTTTCCGACGCAGGGGGGCCGGCGAGCGCGAGTTGGGCAGAACCCAGCAGCGCCAGCGTTAGGCTCGCGCAACCCAGGATCCATGGTGGACAGTGTGCAGTGGTGGGCGGGCGCGTCATTCCAAGACGGCTACAAATGTAGCCGATTTGTCGCGACTACCGTCGGTACGGATGACCTCAACCCGCCACAAGACCTTGGCGCCGGAGGGCAGATCGGCCAGGGATTGCTCAGGAACCTGGAAGTTTGGGGTGCGCAGGCCCTGCACGTGCGTGATGAGCTTGGCATCCTCGGTCGACACACTGACCGTATAGCGACCGCCGACCACGGCTTGCCACTTGAGCAAGAACGCCGTGCGCGGCAAGGTGCCCCCGGGTGGGAGCGCCGTCTCTACCGCCGCATGGGTTGATTCGCGGTACGAGGAGCCAGGCCCCGTAGGCACCGGATCCGGACGTGGCCGCAGGCTCCAGATCGCCACCAGCGCGGCGGCCAGGGCGAGCACCGGGGCGTACCAAGCGACCCGTGACTTCCGCTTTGGGGCGACTGTGGCCGCCGGTTGGTCCTGCGCCAGCTCCTGCGTCATCGCGAGCGCCAGCCTCAACTCCGCGTACGTCTCCGGATCGAGCAGCGCCGCATCGATAACCTCTTGGGCCTCATTCGGTGGAAGCTCGCCCTGCACGGCGGCCCAGATCCGAGAGGGATCCGGGAGGAGTGCCTCGGACACGACCCCGTCGTCGGAGGCCGCCACGAGTGCCGCGTGTACGCGAGCTTCCCAGGCCGGATTCGGGTGTTTTTCGTCGTCGCGTGTCTGCGTCACGGCTCCAACCCCTTGTCGGCCAAGCAACGCCGCAGGTCTCCGATGCCGCGGTAGACTAGGTTGTCGGCCTGCTTGCGCTTCCAGTCAAACATGTTCGCGATCTCGGTCGCGCCTCGTCCTTCCAGGTAGAGCACGACCGCGAGCCGTCGCGACCGGGCCATCTGTGTGAGGCAGTCTCGGATCTCGGTGCCTAACCGCGCACCGGCCGTCGCTACTTCCGGGTCGGGGCGGGGCTCGGCGACAGTGCCGTGGACCTCGTCGACGTCCACCGTGGTGAGTGTGCGGCGGCGCCGTTGTCGGCGCATCTCGTCGACGACAGCGTGGTAGGCGACACGGGCGACGTACGCGAGCCCTATCTCCTCGGCCGACTTACCGGCCTCCATTGCCGCCACAACCTTGGTCATCGCGATCTGCACGATGTCCTCCGCCGACTCGCTCATCCAGCTGGGGCAGGCCCGCCGGACGGCACGGGACAGGGCGCGACGAAGCCCAGGGTAGTCCCGTGCGTCGAAGCTGGGTCCGGCGCCCGAGTCCGCGGAGACAGCGCGCACCATTGGGCGCTTATCGTGGCAGTGAGCACCGGTCAAGGCGATCTGCGGTAGCGCGAGGGCAAACACGGAGTCCGGTTAATGGACGAACGCCGATCGGGACCTCACCGCCTCACTTCCTCGACGAATTACTGACGCCACGCTTGCCCCTGTTCTCCCGAGCGGTGATCACGCTCGCGCGGGCGTCTGGGCGATGCCGGCTCGGCAACTGCGTTGGCGGCGGGTCACACGAAGTTGGCCCAGCTCGAAACCTGAGGCGCTGTGGGGCGAACGAAACTTCTGAGGAAACTCTTAGGGGCGCTGCGGTTGAGTTCGATCGTGACTGGCGCCCGCGCCCTCTGTTCTGCGTCATCGACGCACGGTCGCCCGCAACGTGAATGTCCCCGCCATTGCTGTCGCGTACTTGCTCGGGCCGTCGGTCGCCGTCGAGGTCTCGTCCCACGATGGGGTGGGCGACGATGCGCTGCGGGGCTGGCTGGGGGCGCGGCTCCTAGAGGAGGGGTACGACTTGGCACCCAGCGCGCGGCAGGCGATGGCGACAGTGCGGGTGACCGACGCTGGCACGGGGTTGGCAGTCGACGCGGTCGGCAACGGTGTGCGCAGCTTCGCGGTAGAGCGTGGGCCGAGCTCGGTCCAGCGGCTCGAAGTCTTGCATCGCGCACTGCAAGCGGTGCAAGCCGTGACTGGCCAATCCGCGACTGTGGAACCCGACCAGCCCGTGAGTCGGCCGGGATTGGTCGTGCGTCTGTCCGGCAGCGTGGACGAATCGTTGATGGCCGAGCTCACCAATGCGGCCCGCGACGGTGGCGTCCACCTGCATACCGAGCCTGGCCCGGGCGATGCGCTG
>JAESSZ010000376.1 GCA_016763875.1 Nannocystaceae bacterium | reverse complement strand
GTCCAAGAAATCAACGGGGGACCGGTCCAAGAAGGTCACGTTGCAGGTCGGCGATAAGAACGCCGACAAGAAGAACGCGGACAATAGCGACGCCGATGCGAAGGCGGATCCCGAGGCGTTCGTGAACACCGTCAACGGGGAACTACTCGCGCTGTGGAACCGCGCATCCGCGGCCGACTGGGCGCAGATGACAGACATCACCGACCCGCACGAAAAGGCGGCCGCCGAGGCCAAGACGGCGGTGATGGCGTACGAGACCAAGGCCATCGGGCAGGCGGCAAAGTTTGATGGCGTGAAGACCGACCCCGCCGTCGGCCGTCAGATTCAGTTGCTCAAGCTCACCAGCACCTTGCCCGCGCCCAACGACGATGCCAAGCGCAAGGAGTTGGCGGGCATCGCCTCGAAACTCGAAGGCATGTACGGCAAGGGCAAGTGGTGCAAGGACCCCGCCGACGCAAAGTCGTGCCTGGACTTAGGGGCCCTGTCTTCGGTGATGGCCACCCACGCAAAGAAGGGCACCAACGCTGCCGCGCAGCTCGAGGCCTGGGAGCGTTGGCGCACCGTATCGGTGCCCATGCGGTCGGAGTACAAGCGTTTTGTCGAGCTGGGCAACGAGGGTGCCAAGGCCATCGGGTTTTCAGATGTTGGCGAGCTCTGGAAGTCCCGCTACGACATGACTCCCGATGCCTTCGACAAGGAAATGCAGCGGCTGTGGGGGCAGGTCAAACCGCTCTACGAGCAGCTGCACTGCCACGTCCGGGCGGGCCTGAACAAGAAATACGGGGACGTCGTGCCGCTGGACGGGAAGATTCCCGCGCACCTCGTCGGCAACATGTGGGCCCAGGAATGGTCCAACCTGTACGACTGGCTTGAGCCGTACCCCGGTGAGCCCAGCCTCGATGTCACCGCGGCCCTGGTCAAGGCCGGCTACGACGAGGTGAAGATGGTGAAGGCTGGCGAGAGCTTCTTTACTTCACTTGGGCTCAACGCTCTGCCGGCGAGTTTCTGGGAGCGGTCGATGTTGACCAAGCCCAAAGACAAAGAGGTCGTGTGCCACGCCAGCGCGTGGGATGTCACGATGAATAACGATCTCCGGATCAAGATGTGCATCAAGATCGACCACGAGGACTTCGTGACGATCCATCACGAACTCGGCCACATCTACTATTACAACAACTACTACAAGAAACCGGTGCTGTTCCAAAGTGGCGCACACGACGGTTTTCACGAAGCCATCGGCGACGCTATCGCGCTGTCGATCACGCCCGGTTACCTCAAGAAGATTGGCCTGCTCACCACAATCTCAGAGAACGACAAGGGCATCGTGAACAAGCAGATGCAAGACGCGCTGTCGAAGATCGCGTTCCTGCCGTTCGGCAAGATGATCGACCAGTGGCGCTGGGACGTGTTCTCCGGGAAGATCAAACCCGAGGACTACAACGCTGGATGGTGGAAGCTGCGCGAGCAGTATCAGGGAGTGGCGGCACCACTGCCTCGTAGCGAGGAGTCCTTCGACCCGGGCGCGAAATACCACATCCCGGCCAACACCCCTTACGCCCGCTACTTTCTCGCCCACATCCTACAGTTTCAGTTCCACAAGGCGATGTGCGATGCGGCGGGACATACCGGCCCACTTCACACCTGCTCGATTTATGAGAGCAAAGCTGCGGGCGAGAAGTTGGCGGCGATGTTGGCGATGGGGTCGAGTGCGCCGTGGCCCGATGCGCTCGAGAAACTCACCGGTACGCGTACGATGGATGCGTCTGCGCTCCTGGAGTACTTCACGCCGCTACAGACCTACCTCGCGGAGCAGAACAAAGATCGAAAGTGTGGCTGGTAACTGGGGGCCCACGCCCCACGACAACGAGCTGCGGCTGCCCGTTTCGCGTGGTAGTCTGTGAATGCGCGTGTGGAACTGGCAGGGCGATAGCTCGGTCTTGAAGGTGCCCGAATGGGCGCCTTTCTTGGAGGCGGCCGACTACCGGGCCTTCATTGCGGCGGTTGGTGTCGATCTGCACCGACGTGGCGACAAGGTCGAGATCAACCACGGGGTGGCCCGGCTTGTACTTGAGGACGGTTCCGAGCACCGCTTCGGGCTGCAGAATCTGGCGCAGATCTGCAGCCAGGCCGAAGCGGGGGACTGGCCAGAGGTCATCAAGGGCCACTTCGACGGGGTGATTCGCAGCTCCGCCAGTGCTGACCTCGAATCGCTCGCCGAGGACTGGGACCGCGCCCGTGCAATGATCAAGGTGCGGCTATATCCGCACGACGCGGTGGCCGACACGCTACCGGGACTGGCCTACCGCGAGGCAGCCGAAGGTTTGCTCGCAGTGCTGACCTACGACCTGCCAGACGCCGTGGCGACGGTGCCACGTACGGACGTGCGCAAGTGGCCGTTGTCGTTTGACGAGGCATTTGAACTCGGTCTGGACAACGTCATGGCTCAAGACCCTGTTCACGATCAGGAGGTCGAACTCGAGAGTGGTGGTTGCTTCACGGCAATGATTGGGGACTCGTTCTTTGTGACGTCGAGAATGCTGACGCTCGACAGAACGCTCGACGGGGGCGAGTTTGGGGCGCTGGTGGCGGTGCCCAATCGCCATACGATGTTGGTGTCCCCAATAGTCGACCTCACTGCGATGGAGGTGCTCAACGCCATGCTCGTCGTCGCGCACCATCGTCACGAAGAGGGACCGGGCCCGCTGTCGCCACACCTGTTTTGGTGCCGCGACGGCGTCTCGCCCATGACGCTGCGTGCGACGGTTGACGGTGACGATCTGTCGTTCACTGCCCCCGAGGAGTTTGTCGACACCTGTCTGCAGCACCTGCCTCGGCCGCGTGGCGGCTACGGCCCAAACTAGTGCTTGGCTAGGTAAGGAACAGCCGTCGGGCGCGGGCGCGGATCTCTTCGTCGGCACCCCAAACGGAAGCGAACAGCGCCGCTCGGATCCACATGCCGTTGCGGACTTGTCGCCACACGACAAATCCGGGGTGGCTCTCCCACTCGACCGGCAGCTCGTTCACGCGCGGAAGCGGATGCATGATCACGCAGTCCGGGCGAATGAACTCACGGTACTCCGGCTTGAGTATGAACGCGTCATCCGCACCGAGCTTCTTCTCGCCCGATCCGGCGGAGTCCCATTCTTGCTGCAGGCGCGTCACGTAGATCGCGTCGATATGTCGGCCGCGTTCCTTGAGCACGTGCTCAAGTGAATCGTGGATGACGACTTCGATCCCGTGGTCTTCGAGGTACGCGCGCAACTCTGGGTCGGGCGCGTATTTCTCGGGACATGCGAAGAAGAGTCGCGGCTGCTTGAACTTGGTGAGAAGGTACGCGAGCGAACGGGCGGCCCGGTTGCGCGCGATGTCGCCGATGATCAACACGGTCTTGCCGTGAATCCCGCCCCGCTTGGAGAACGAGTAGCGCAGCGTGTAGATATCGAGCAGCGACTGGGTGACGTGCTGGCTTTTGCCGCTTCCCGCGGAAATGACGGGGATCGGGCGACCCGAGCGCGACAGTGCCCAGGCGGCGCGGGTGGCAAACTCGTCGTCGCTGTGTCGCACGACGATGGCATCGAAGAATGAGGACAGCGTTCGCACCGAGTCCTCGACGGACTCTCCCTTGGCGAAGGACGATGTCGTCAGGTCGGTGACCTGTTTGCTGAGCGCACCGAGTTTGTCGGCGCCCGCCATGAACGACTGCGCGGTCCGAGTGCTCGGCTGAGCAAACAGATGCATGATTCGGTAGCCCTGCAGCACGCTCCGCAAAAAATCGCGGCCCTGCCGATGGCGGTCGAGACGGCGGATCGCGGTCGCGGTGTCGCAGAGCGTCTCGATCTCCTCCCCCGAGAATTGCTGGCTGACCAGGACGTAGAACGGGCGGCCGTGCTGGGTTAAGAGCTCGCGGCGCGAGTCGTTGTCTTGCAGACCTTGCTTGAACGCCTCGAAGTCGCCAGCGCGCGTCGTGGGAGGCTCCGGTCCCTCATCATGCATCGGCGGGACGATACCCAAACGCATTGTGCGCGTACGCCGAGTCGACTGGCGGCGCACGCCCGCC
>JAESSZ010000375.1 GCA_016763875.1 Nannocystaceae bacterium | reverse complement strand
GGAAGCCCGCCACCGGGCGGCCCAACGCCACCCCAGCAAACGCCACCCACTGACATCGACATCGACGAGCCCGATCCACGGGTCAACGCGCCGACGTTCCATCCCCCGACCACGGTTCCCGCGGCGACGCCGTCACCTGCGATCTCCAGAGTGCAGGTCGCCAGCCTGACGATCCCTACCGGGATCTCGGTGCCGCGCGAACTCGGTCAACCGGCACCAGTCGCCGACGGCTCGTCAGCCGACAGCATGCCCTCGGGCACCCCACCGAAGGACACCGGGCCCGCGAACGAGCTTTCGCAGCCAGTGGTCCGCTCCGGAGTGACCCAGACTGCAGCGCCGCAGCCACAAGTCGCCCCCCCCATGGCAGCCCCGGCCGCATCGGCCGCATCAGCCGCACCAGCCGGGCCGACGCCGGGTGCCAAACGCGGGCCGGTCGCCAACGCAGTGCTCAAACCGGGCGAGATCGATCTCGGGCCCAACAGACGCAAAGCGAGCGGCTCAGGCCCGGGTCTCGGCCGCATTTTGAAGTGGGTCGGCGTTGGCGTCGTGGGACTCGGCGCGCTGGGGGGCATTGCGTTCCTCATCTACAGCCTCGTCATCGCTCGCAACCAGGCCTTCTTCAACATGATGGCGGCGGAGCTTCCCGAGGACACCATCGGGGTGCTCGCGGCCAAGTCTCCCAAGGTAATGCTCGAGTTACTGGGCGAGGAGTTCCCGGCGGAGCTGTCAAAACTCGCGGAGGCAGATCTCGGATTCGACCCGTTCAACGCCGCTTCGTACACGGAGATGGGGGTGGACATCGAGGCCCCGGTGGCCGTGGCTCTGCTTTCCGGCGAAGGCACGTTCTCGCTCTCGTTCGGCGTGCACGACCGCGAGGCGCTAAAAAAGAGTCTGTCGCAGCGAGCCAAGGAGGCCCTGAATCTCGACGAAGACCTGCGCTGGATCGAACGCGGCTACGAAGACCTACCCGGCATGTGGCTCGACGAGCCGGCCCCCGTCGCGGTGCTGTGGCCGGACAACCGCGCCATCATTGTGGCCGGCGGACACCCAGACGACGTCACCCGCCTCGCCAAGGCAATCGCCAAAGCGAGCAAGGGCGAGAACCTATCGACCCGCCCGGGATTCAAGGGATCGTCAAACAGCGTGGCAAGACCTTGGCGGCGGCTTATGTCGATGCGGCGTCCGCACGCGCCGCGTTGCAGCGCCCGGGGTTGAGCGAACTCCAACTGTTGATGGCGTTGTCGGACGTGGACGGCGTTGCATTCGCTCTGGTCGACGACGGCCCCCGAGTCGACCTGGTGTGGCAAACGATCATTCGCGACGGCGCAGAGTTACTCTCCGTGTTCGGTGGCAACGATCGCCAATCCACCGTCCAGGCCTCGATACCCACGCCCGTGTTGTTGGCGGTTGACGGAAAAATCGACGCCAGCGTGTTGTACCGGGCCATCACCGCGACCGCCATCGGCCCTGGTCTCAAGCTTTTTGACAGCCAGTTCAAGGAAGAGACCGGTCTCGACCTGCGCGCCGACATCCTCGACAACGTGACTGGCGCGGCCGGTTTTGCCCTGCTCAACCTCGAAACCGAGGCGGACGCGGACGACTGGGCGGCGATGAGCTGGGTGCAGTTGGTCGACGAAGGCAAGGCCAAGAGCGCCGCCGAACGCTTCTTCACGACCCATCAGTCGGAGATCAAGCTTGAGCAGATCGCCGGCACAACGGTCTACGCCACGGACGGTTTCCTATCGATCAAGTTCTTCATCCACGGCGGTCACCTCTTCGTTGCGATGGGCAGTCCCGACATCGAATCGATCATCAAGGGTCCGAGCGATTCGTTGGCCACCAACGCCCGGATCCCCGAGATAGGGGACGCGATGGCCAAGGGAGGACTGTCCGCCGGGTTCGTGGACGTTCGGCAGCTCCTGTTCGCGATACGCCCGCTGCTGTCGGACAGCGAGCGCGAGCAAGAGAAGAAACTCGCCCCGCTGGTATCGCCGATGGAAGCGGTCACGATGCGGACCGAACTCAACAAGCGCAGCATCGTCTCCAGACTGACGCTCCACACCTCGTGGGACCACGCGTTGCCGAGCATGGTGTAGGCCGCGGCCGCGGTCGCTGGCCCGGCCGTCGCGCACAACATCGAGCAGGCGCGCCGGTCCGAGCAATGCCATGAGCTCATCGACCACCTGTTGGGGCTGATGCGCGCGGAACTCGGAGAAGAAGCCGTCGCCGACATCGAGGGCGAGACTCGCGCCAGCATGCTCACCGAGTGCGAAAGCGAGGAGACCACGGCCGCAGAGATCCAATGCATGCACAAGGCAACCTCGCTGGACCAGCTCAGCAGTTGCGAGAAGGCCGCGACCGCGCTGGACGACGACGTACACGCTCAGCTCACCCCCGAAGGTGACCCCGAACCGGTGCCCTTCATCGACGACATCTGGCCCAATACTAAAGCGACGGGCGCTGGCAGCGGCAAACCAGATCCGTCGGTCAACTACGCGGTTGGACTGGGGCTCGACCCGCAGGTGCGTGGCCCCGCCAATGCGCTGGTCACGATCGTCATGTTCGGCGACTTCCAGTGTCCGTACTGCAAACGCTCGCTCGGAACGTTGGACGAAGTCATGGCAAAGCACGGCAAGGACGTGCGCCTGGTCTTCCGTCACAATCCACTGCCCGGGCACGCTCAAGCCCGCGAAGCCGCGAAGGCCGCCCTGGCCGCGGCCAAACAGGACAAGTTCTGGCCGTTCCACGACAAGATGTTCGACAACCAGAGCACGCTCCTGGAGGTGAACTTCGTCGCCTGGGCCACCGCGCTCAGCCTCGAAGTACCCAGGTTCGAGCGCGATCTTGCCGACCGCTTGTCCGACACGCAGATCGATGAAGACATCGCAGAGGCAGCCAAATTTGGCGCCAACTTCACCCCCAGTTTCTTCGTCAACGGTCGCTTCCTCTCTGGCGCGCAGCCCCTGCACAAGTTCGAGGCGCTGATCGAGGAAGAGCGGGCACGTGCCAAGACGTTCGTCGAACGCCGCGGCAATACCCGCAAAGGGTTGTACGAGGACATGATCTCGCGCTTTGCCTCTGGGGTCACCAAACCGCCGACAGCACCGGCTGGTACCTTGGCGTCGGGCAAGCGCTATACGGTCGAAACCACCGACCTTCCCCGTAAGGGCACTTCGGGAATCGCCCGTGTGGAGATCGTGGAGTGTAGCGACTTCGACTGCCCGTTCTGCAAGCGGGTCAATCCAACGATGGACAAGATCGTCAAGGAGTACTCGAGCAGCGTGGCGCTGTACTGGTTACACAATCCAATATCGTCGCATCCGGGCGCAGAACCTGCCGCGCGCGCAGCAACGGCCGCCGCCAACCAGGGAAAGTTCTGGGAGATGCACGCCAAGCTGTTCGAGGACACCGCGCTGCGGAGCAAGTCCGACTTTGACACGATGGCGCGCGACCTGGGCTTGGACATGGCGGAGTTCTCCCGAGACTACGACGCCACAGAGACCAAGGAACTCGTGGTGAAGCAGCAAAAGATCTGCACCGACAACGATGCTCGGGGTACCCCTGCGTTCTTCATCAATGGGCGACTCGTCTCCGGCGCGCAGCCCTACGATCGCTTCAAAGAAGTGATCGACGAAGAGCTTTCCGGCGGGATCTAGTGGCTGTGCGTCCCAGCGCACAATGTTCGTTGGCTGCGGTGACCGTCCTGGTCGCAACCGTTGCTCTGTGTGCAACGTGCAACGCCTCGCTCGCCCCGCTGCCGCCCGATCCGCCGATCGTTGTCGACCGCCGAAGCCCAGAGTGCACGGTTGCGGTCATCGGCGACTATGGCGATGCCAGTCCATCCGAGGCCGCCGTCGCCGCCCTGGTCCACGGCTGGCAGCCCGACTTGGTCGTGACGCTCGGCGACAACAACTATCCCAGAGGGTCGGCGCGAACGATCGACGCGAACATCGGGCAGTACTACCACCGCTACATCGCGCCCTACCGCGGCACCTTCGGGAAGGGAGCCGCCAGCAATCGTTTCTTTCCGAGCCTAGGTAATCATGACTGGCGCTCACCCGCCGCTGCCCCCTACCTGGAATACTTCGACCTCCCAGGCAACGAGCGCTACTACGACGTGCGCTGGGGACCCGTGCATTTTTTCGCACTCGACAGCGACCGACACGAACCCGATGGCGTGACGCCG
>JAESSZ010000374.1 GCA_016763875.1 Nannocystaceae bacterium | reverse complement strand
TAGCGCCTTTTTTGCATCTAAGCTTTGACCACTCGGTTAATAGCTCATCACAAACGAGGTTCAATTCTGGATACTTATCTTTATTTAATCTAACTTTATTAAATAATAACTCAGCCTTGGTTAACTTCTTTGCTGCTTTAGCAGCCACTTGTTTACTATGGTGTTTATTATCTGTGTTTATATTTGGTATAGAGCCGCACACAGCGGGCATCAACCCGCCCATGGCCGCATTTGGAGGCGTGCATGTCAGCTCGGGGTCTGCGCAGTCCTCGTCCGTGACACATGCTCCACACACGCCGAGTTGTGCGACGCCGAACAAGTCAGCTATCCCACAGAAACCCGAGACGCAGACTGCACCTTCACCGCCATCCGCTCCGATGGGACAGCCACCGCCGTCCGGTACGGACATCGCGTCCAAACACTGCAGCGAGCCGCCCAGGTTCACCGTGTCGTACACGGGCGCGCACAACTGCCCACCATCGCACGGCAACTCAGCGTCGCACTCGGAGCAGAAGTTGGCGGGGAACAAGCCTCCGGTGTCGACGACCAACGCGCAGATAAGCTCACCGGTGCAGCCTTCATCGCTGTCGCTCATCACGCCGGTTGAACCGTCGGTGCAGGCCGCATATCCGGCTGTAAAGTCCAAGGCGCACGTCCCGGACTCACAGTCGCTGTCGGTCAAGCACTCCGAGCAACTGGAGCCGACCATCGGGACGGAGTAACAAAAGCCCGACTCGCAGTCGTCCGGCCCGCTACACATGGCGCCGAGACCTTGAGGCCCGCCTTCGTTGCCGTCAGTGGGCATGTCGATGAAGCCGCCGTCGTCGCTCGAATCTGCCGGTGGTGGGGGGTCGCCGCCGACCGTGCCGCCGGCGTCGTCGTCGCCCGTGGTCGAGTCGGCACCCGCAGTCATTGCTCCACTGGCGGTCACGGGAGCGCTCGAGGTCGCGGCCGTAGAACCGCTGCTGCCGTCCGAGTCCGTCTCGGCTGCGTCGTTGTCCTTGGCGGGCCCGCAGCCGCTACCGAGTGCGACGCACAGCGCGAGTGCGGCGGTGGAAAAGGAACGTGTGGGCGCAACGAGGAGTGCATCGATCATGACCAACCTGCCTTCGCGCGTCCCGGGGTAACAAGGACAGGGCGCCGCGCGTCACTCGTTTGTAAACCGTGACCGGGCTGCCGCGCACCCTCGACAATCGTCAACGCTGCACCGCAACTGGCCGGGGCAGGGCCCGTGGCGTTGCGTGTTGCCCGCCACTTAGATCCCGAAACGACGTCTACGTCATGCAGAGCTGACCCTGCGGTCCAACAAGACGCTGCGCTGCATGGGATGCCAACCCGCGCGGAGCAACGCATCGGTGATTGGGCTCACCTCGGCCAGCATGGGGAGGACGACCGGATGCCCCGCGGGGAGTCGCTGCAGCACCTGCGCGGCGGCCTGAGCGGGGGCGTTGTCTGCGTCCAGTAGACGGTGCACTAGCAACGCACGGCCCTCGCGGGATATGTGGGCACGTGCCGAGCGCGCCACGACCGTGTGTCGCAGCGTGGCTTCCGTGCCGTGCCACGTCTCGGGCAGCCACTGCGCGACTGTCAGCCACGGCTCGCTGGTTTCCGGAGCGCGGTCGAGAGGCAACGCGTCCC
This sequence comes from Nannocystaceae bacterium, assembly GCA_016763875.1. Classification (GTDB taxonomy): domain Bacteria; phylum Myxococcota_A; class Polyangia; order Nannocystales; family Nannocystaceae; genus JAESSZ01. The sequence goes on along the minus strand of JAESSZ010000374.1, from coordinate 4,287 downwards.
AGGTGGTCCCGTTGGCAGGTAGTTGCGCAGGTGGACCCTGAGATGGGCGAACCAACGTCACGAGTTGCTGCGTCACGGCGAAACCACGGCGGCTGTAGAACTGGGCGAGATCCGGTTCCGCGAGCAACTGCAGTTGCGTCTTGCCAACGTTGCGCACGTTGTCTGCGGCTGCTTCGATCAGCGCGCTCGCGATGCCACGGCGGCGGGCAGATGCGAGCACACCCGTACCCGCGGTTCTTGCTGCGCCACCAAGGCTGCTGGGGGTGCCCACCAATACGTACCCCAACCACGACGTGGGGTCGGTGGGGTCGCGGTCTGCGGTGAGGGCAAGCGAGGACAACCTGGGATCAACGCACTCGCGTTTCAACTTGCGTGCGAACCATCCAGAGGGACGATTCCGAGCCCCGAAGATTGACTCGGCCAGTGCCGCCAAGCGGACCGGTGCGCCGAGCTCCGCCACCGTGACGATGCGCCACCGTGCGGCGGCATCGGTCATCGAAGTCCGGTCGCGTGGCGGCACAACGCCAACGTGCGCTGAGCTTCGACCCGAGCCCGGGCGGCCGATCGCTTCAGTGCGTCTTCCACCCGCTGTGGGTCGGCCAGTAGCGCTTCGCGACGGCCACGAGCGTCAGCGAATTTGCTCTCGATTTTTGCGGTGAGCAGCTGTTTGGCGTGCCCGTACCCGAACGGCTGCCCATCGCGTTGACCGGTGCGGTAGTAGCCCTCGATCGTCTGCAGTTCTTCGGCGTCGCAGAACAACGCCAGCAGAGCCAGCACGTTGTCTCCCTCGATCGGCAACGGATCGCCCAGCTCGGCCGCGCTGGTCACGATCCGGGCGACGAGTTTCTTGAGCTTCTTGCCGGTCGCAAAGATCGGGATCGTGTTGTTGTAGCTCTTGCTCATCTTCTCGCCGTCGAGTCCAGGGACCTTGGGCGTGCTCGAGAGGCGGTACTCGGGTCGCAGCAGTACCGGTTCGGCGCTCGGGAAACACTCTGTGAAGTGTGTGGCCATGTCCTGGGCCATCTCGACGTGCTGAACTTGATCCTTACCCACGGGCACCAGCGAGGAGCGGTACAGCAGGATGTCCGCGGCCATCAGGATGGGGTAGGTGAACAGGCCGACGTTGGGCTTGATCCCGCGGTTGAGCTTGTCTTTGTACGACGTGGCGCGTTCGAGCAGACCCATGCCAGTGCCGCAGGAGAGCATCCACATCAACTCTGTGACTTCAGGGACGTCCGACTGCCGGAACAGCAGCGCTTTTTCGGGGTCGAGGCCCAACGCGAGGTAGGCAACGGCAACCTCGAACACCGACTGTCGCAGCGTTTGTGCGTCGCGCACGGTGGTGAGCGCGTGGTAGTCGGCGATGAAGTAGAAGGCCTCGCCGGGGAACTCGTCTTGCAGCGCGATGTGCTGCACTATCGCGCCGAAGTAGTTGCCGAGATGCAGCTCTCCGGTGGGCTGGACCCCGGATAACACCCGTTTTGGCGAACCTTCGCTCATAGCGGGCGGGAGCGTAGCAGTTCAACGGTCGTTGGCCAGTGAGCGACGCTCGCGATGGTGCGCCAGGCCCAGTTCGCACAACTGGGTGATCAACGCTGGGTACGGCACGCCTGCCGCGGCCATGAGCTTGGGGTACATGCTGATCGAGGTGAACCCCGGCATTGTGTTGAGCTCGTTGAGGTACGGCGTGCCCGTCGTTTTGTCGAGCAAGAAGTCGATCCGCGCCAACCCCTTGCAGCCCGTCACCGAGAATGCGGTCTTGGCCAAAGTGGCAATCTCGGTGGCCGTGCGCTCCGGCAACTCGGCTGGGATCCGCAGCGTTGCGACGTCGTTGACGTACTTGGTGTCGTAGTCGTACCAGACACCCGGCGGCAATATGATCTCCCCGGGCGGGCTGGCGATGGTGTTTTCGTCTCCGTTGCCGAGCACCGCGATCTCGATCTCTCGGGCGTCGACGGCACGCTCGACGACAATGCGGGTATCGAAGCGCGCAGCCGCCCGCAAGGCCTCTGGCAATGCTTCGCGACGACTGACCTTCACGACGCCGACGGACGATCCCATGTTCACCGGCTTCACGAAACATGGGAACCCCAACGAGTCTGCGATGCGCGCGTGGATCTGCGGGTCATCGATGCGATCGCGGTGCATGTCGACCCACGGCACCAACGGAACCTCGGGGGCGGCGGTTTTGACGAGCTGTTTTTGGGCAACCTTGTCCATGCACAACGCAGACGCCAGCACGCCGGAGCCGACGTAGGGCAGACCAAGGATCTCGAGAAAACCCTGAAAGGTCCCGTCCTCGCCGTTGGGCCCGTGCAGCGCGGGGAATACCAGATCGCCGCCCAGCGCTCGCACGTCGGGCACCAGGGTGCCATCGCTGATGATGTCGGCGAGTTCGCTGTCGCTCGCTCCGGTGACGAAGGTGCCGTCCCGACGAATGCCGAGTAGGACTGTTTCGAAGCGAGTCGTATCAATCGCTTCGCGCACGCTGGTCGCGCTGCGAAGCGAGACCTCGTGTTCCGAGGACGCCCCACCGAAGGCCAACAACAACCGTGTCCGCGCCATGGCCCGGAGCATACGATCTCGACGCGTTTGCGTGGACGCGCTAGTCGAGATGTTCGACGAGCGCCATCACGATACGGTCTTGGAGGCGCCGACTGCTGTGGTGTGGCATCGATCCGTTGACGAGGATCGAAAAACCCAAGGCGCGCTGGCCGTCTCGCGAGACCACCAGGCCCGACAATGCGTTGGCACCCGCTAGCGTGCCGGTCTTGGCGCGGACCCGACCGTGGCTCCCCGTCATGCGATGGCGAATCGTGCCACTGCGGCCAGCCGCGGGCAGGATGCCGACCAGCGTCTCAGAGGGCGCCCCTACACGTTGTGTCACCGCAAGCAGGGCGACGATGGCATCCGCCGTCAGTCGCCCCTGGCGGCTATAACCCGACGCGTTCTCGAACGTCAGCTCGCCGTGGTCGCGGCCAATCGCTGACCAGAAGCGATCCAAGGCCACGTGCCCGTTTTTCCAGTCGCCGGGCGCGCCACTCATGCGCCGTCCCAGGGTGCGCAGAACCTGTTCGGACGTGAAGTTGTTGGAGAAGACTAGCGCTGCTGACAGCACCTCGGGCAGTGGGGCGCTGTCGTGGCGAGCGATGGTCTTCGCCTCCGCTGGCGCGGTACCCATCACGACCGGTAGAGCCGAGCGTGACGTCAGGGTTGCCAGAGCGGTGGCGAAACTCGAGGCAGCAAAACGCGCGGGGTCGGAGATCCTGCGGCGTTCCGAGACGGTGCTGTGCGCCGCGAGTGTGCCGCGGACCTCGACCACGGTCGTCGTGCCACGGGCGTAGGTCTGTACCGAGATCCGGGTCTTTAGTCCCGCCTGGGCGTGGTTGTCCACGACGACATGGGCGCACGGCGGACTGACGGTGACTTTGGGCGCGCTGCTGGCATTGCCGCGCCGTACCGCGACCGTGACCGTGTTGAACTGCAGCGACAGCGCGCCGCTGGGCGCCAAGTAGGACCATCCCGGTCCGTCTTCGGAATAGCCGGGGCCAAAGCGACGGGCCGAGAACGCGGAGTCGTCGGCGACGATGCTCCGGATCTTGGCGAGGTCTAACCCCGAGGCGAGAGTCTGGGCGGCGAGGGCTCGAAGGTCCTCAACCTGTAGCGACGGATCCCCATCACCCACGAGCACCAGGCGGTCGCCTTGCACCCGGACCTCGGTCGAGAACCGGTAGTCGGCGCCGAGCAACTCGACCGCTGCGATGGCGGTGAGCAGCTTGTGGTTGCTCGCGGGGTTCAAGCCCCGGTCGGCGTGATACGAGAATACGGGCGCGCCAGTGTCCAGCCGCCGTACCGCGATGCCAACGTCGGCGATTTGGCGCGCGTGGGCGGTCATGCGATCCAACTGCGCGACCAGGGCGGTCTGTTTGGCTTCGGACTCCGCGGTCTGCGGGGGGGCGTTGCGTTGGCCGTGGTCTTGGGCGAGTGCGGCGAGCCGACGTGAAACCGTGGATCGCCACCGCGCCGCGACCGGGTCGGTGGCCGGTGTCGAGGCGGGTACGAAGCGGTGCGACAGCGTTTTCGAGGTGCTAGACCGTGTCGCGTTTGTCCCGTCGCTACTCGAGACAACCGCGGAGAGCATGTTGTCCACAGTGCCGTGAGCGTCCGCCGCTTGCGATCCTTGAGCCCCCAGCACGCTCGCCAGCCCCGCGAGGACGGCGAATAGGGCGGTGGGGAAGCGTTGCATGGCGAAAACGACGTGTGGGTCGGCGTGAGTCCTACTCCTAC
>JAESSZ010000373.1 GCA_016763875.1 Nannocystaceae bacterium | reverse complement strand
CGTTCGATCTGGTGGGCGCGTTCCTGCTGCTCCTGCCTTCGGCACTCAACGAGCGCATCCGAGAGCATCGAATCCGAGATTCCACGGTACTCGGCGCGCTCACGCTCTTGTTTGCCGTGCGCGACCTCGACGTCGCCGGAAGGTTGGGCGCGCACGGCGATTTTGGTCTCCCGACCACTCTGATGTTCCTCGGCGGTCTTGCGAAACGACTCCACACAGCGCGTGAACACGAGCGCTGGTGTCGGCACGCACTCGCCGCCGCTGAGGCTTTGGCCTGGTGCGCACCGCGGCGTCCGGGCCAGGCCAGCGCACGCGGCGTTCAGGGTCAACGCCGCAATGGCGGCCACCCAACGAATAGAACCAGCGGAGATTCCTCCCCACGCACGCGATAGATCCATGTCAAGACTCCAAGCCCAATCAAGAGGTTAAAAACAGAGCCAGCAACGATCGGAGCCACGCCCCTACCCCCGCGCGCCGCCCACGGCCCCAACCGCAAACTCGACGCAAGGCGGCACACGCCAGCGCGGCGGTAGTCGCTCCGCCGGAGAACCGGATCCATCCCGATCGTGAACTCTCGCGTTTGTGTCTAGGATCCTACCCGGCTGAGCATCCAGTGCGCGCATGGCAACACCGGGTCCTGCAGCGGCCAGGGCGCACGTCGCGCACTAATCGCGCAACGGTCAAGCGCCTCCGGAACACCGTAGGAGCGCTGCTGGCGTGTCCTTCGATGGCGGGTATGGTACCAAGCCGCCGCAGTCGCCCCCCGGGGTGCCGCCGCGGCGTCCCGGCCTTATGAAGCGAGAGTCCCATGAAACGAAACGACCAAGAGCGGATCGAGCGGGAGCTCAAGCGCGTTGAGAAGCGCAAGCGAATCAGCGAGAAGCGCGATGACCGGGAGCCCGGAAGTATCGGGACCTACATCAAGGGGCTCAAGTCGTTGCTTCAGCACGACGGCCACATGATTTTCAACACCCTCAACGACGAAGACGTGTTGGAGTTGATGATCGATATGAAGGACGACCTGCCCGAGACCGCCTGGGATCGCGTCATTCGCAAGGCCGTCAACGCGACCAAGGTCGACGAGAAGGAACTCGCCGTCACCGAACTCCGCAGCCTGTTGGAGGAGTGAAGCGCCCGCTTCTGGGCGACATGTCGCCCAGACAGACCGCCCCGCGGGACGCAGTCAGCGCGGGTCGCGTCTGAACTCAACCACCCGTACTACCGCCACTGTCGCCGCCGGTACTGGTGTCGCCGTCGCTACCGGTACTGCCGTCGCTCTCGCCGCCGCCGGTGTCCTCGCCGTCGCCAGTGTCGCCGCTACCGCTGTCGCTGGGCCCCGACTCGGCACCCTGTGGCCAAACCCCGGGCACCAACTTGTCGCCCGAATGGCCCACCATCGACAAGCCCCCGATCCGACACTGCACCCAGCTGAGGTTGACCTCGCCACTGTCCACGGTTGGACCGGCGATGGTCAGTGCTTCGCACACATCCTTGATCGCGTTGCGATGCGATCGGAGTCCACGCTGCGTGTCTTGTTCCAGCGTCTTGGACGCGCGACCGGGAAACTGCTCTTGGATGTTCTCGACGAGTTTGGCGCTGGCGTCCTCATTCGCATCGAGCACGCACTGCATCAGCCCCTCGGTCGCGTCCAAGGTCTGCGAGGCCAGCGCAGCGTCTTGGACCTCGTCGTCGAAGGCGTCCCAACACGCTGGGTAACGAACGCGTGAATCCGCGAGCACAAGCGGTTTCACGCCAAGATCGACGTACGCGCTGATCAGCTGCGCCATGTCCAGTTCGGAGTGGGCCGCGCACGCTTCCATTGCGACCGCGCCTGACTTCTCCAGCGCGTGCCTGCTCGCGTCGACCAGCGTCACACACACCAGTTCCCGAGCGCCCCGATAGTCCTCGATGTTGCCCCTCAACTTGCCAGCCAAGGCATCGGCACGGACACGCACGACATCGTTGACCGCGGGCACAATCTCGTCGTTGGCGGTAGCGAGGCACTCGGCACGCGTGCGTTCGATGCTCGTCAGCGAATCCCAACGCTCGTCGTGGGTCCGGTCGCGGAGCCTCGAGGCGCCTACTTCGCAAGCCTCGATAGCCTTGCGGAACTCGGGATGCTCCTCCGCGGTTTCCCCCGCCGAGCCACCCTCGACTTCGTCACATTTGGCGCCGCCGCAGACACCACCAGCACCACGCGTGGTGTCATCACCGCCGCATGCGACCGAGACCAGCCCCGCAAGAAGCGCAACAGCGCCAATTCGTAGACTACAGAGCGGGACAGTGACTGCGTTGCGTGCCATGGGTGCGGTCCAAGGTTTGAGTCGGGAGCGGGTCGTCGCTACCCCGACATGTAGGCCAGCACGGTAGCAGTTGTTGCACGGCACCGCACGCGGTCTTCCCTACCGAAGTGGCCCGTGCAAGCCCTCGGTTCCCTACGTTTACATACATACTGGGTGAATTCGCTCGGATCGTACCGCGCGATCCCGTGGCGGCGACGACGCGCCTCGACGCCAGGACGGACTCCGGCTATTGCCAAGGCCATGTCGCCCAAGGGTCTCGTGACGCCGCTGTGTTTGCTGCTGTGGGCCACAAGCGGCTGCGGACGCACGCCAGACCCGCCCGCAGGGCCTGCGGCACTGGACGCGACACTGGTCCGGATCAACGAGCAGCTGGCCGTCATGGATGCGCGACTGGCCCAGATCGAGGTCCGGGCAGACGCTGCCGCGACTTCCGAGCAAGCGTTGCCGCCCCGCGACAACGAGGCCAACCTCTCCCACGCCATCGCCGCCGCCGTGGACCAGGCCAAGGCCGCACCGAAGCCGAGTTCACGCATCGAGATCCGCGTCACCTCGGCCGGACTCGAAGTCGACGGCAGCCCGGAGTCGCTCGCCACGCTGGAGGAAACACTGCGAGCCGCCATCGAGACCCGCGACGTCACGGTCGAGATCCAGGCCGACGACGACGTCACGCACGAGCGCATCATCGAGATCATGGCGGCGACCCGCGCCGCAGGGATCGAGCGCCTTGCCATCGCGACAATCGCGAGGCCCTAATCGCCAAGCCTAGACGACCGAGCTACCCTGCGTCGCCATCGACATCACCGGCCGAGACGTCACCACCCGAGACGTCAGCGGCCCCATCAGCGCCACCGTCGCCGTTATCCACGGGGGTCGAGGACCAGATGAACTGCACGCGGCGATCTTTGGCGCGATCGGACTCGGTGGCGCCGATGGCCTCGAGGTCACCTTTCGCGATGACTTGAAGGTTGGCCACCGAAACCCCGAGCTCGATCAACATGTCCTTGATCTTGTTGCCGCGGTTCTCCGTCAGCAGGATGTTGTACTCCTCGGTGCCTCGATCGTCGGCGTGCGCTTCGAGGTACACGAGCGTGTTTTGCTGCGCCATGCACTCGGCCGCGGCGGCAATCTGCTCGGTGACCTGTGGGGTCACCACATGACTGTCGAACGCGAAGTACACCGCGTCTAGCCCGCACGGACCGCTCGGGTCCCCGAGGTCGCCCGAAAAGACGCACATTCCGCCGTCGCAGATCTCATCGATCGCGCACTGGTCGTCGCTCTCGCACGAGCCTTCGGGGCTGCAACGCCCACTGTATTGGTTGCAGATCGCGGGCGAGCAATCGGCATCGGCGTCGCACAGAGCACACACGCCCTCTTTGCACGCCAAGCCCCCGAGACAATCCGGTCGTTGGGCGCACGGATCGCCCTCTTCGCCGCCAGCCGCCCCCTCAACCACCGTCGGCGTTGGACCGCAACGCCCTCCATTGCAGGTGAACGGTGGCGCGCCTTCGGGTGTGCGCTCGACACACTCGCTGTCTTCCTTGCAGTTCTGGCACAAGTTGGCGACGCACTTCTCGCCCAGCGCCGCCTGGCAGTCTTTGTCTTTCTTGCAGTTCGGGTACTTCTTGCAGCCCGGCGCAGCGAGCACGAAGATGGAACCGACCGCACACAACGCGAGCAACCGGGACAGTCCGAAACTTGGCGAGGGCATGGGCCGCAATTTTTAGCACGCTGGCGGCGCAGGCGCGCGGCGGTTGAACGCACCCCCAGAGCAATCTCACCGCGGCCGCCGCGGTGGGGCCGCGCCATTGACGGACCGGCCGATTAGTGCGACAGCGGCGCATGCCGTCGGCCTCGCACGCGACCCCTTCCAACGTGGACCTCCTCGGGCCAGTCGACGGTTTTGAGACGATTCTATCCGAGGCCGCATTGGCGTTCGTCGCCGCCCTCACGGTGCAATTCCGGCCGAAGATTCAGGCGCTGCTGGCCACACGGCGCGAGGTCCAAGCCCTCGTGGACGCGGGCCAGTCCCCCGACTTTCTCGCCGAAACAGCCGCGATTCGCGATGGCGACTGGCGCGTCGGGCCGATTCCCGCCGACCTCACCGACCGCCGCGTCGAGATCACCGGGCCCATCGACGCCAAGATGATCATCAACGCACTCAACTCGGGTGCCAACGTGTTCATGGCGGACTGCGAGGATTCGTGCGCCCCCGTGTGGGCCACCGAAGTTGCGGGCCAACAGCACCTGCACGACGCGGTTCGCGGCACTCTGAAGTTTCGCGACGACGCGCGGAACAAAGACTACGCGCTGCTGCCCGCTGATCAGCGGGCGACGTTGATGGTTCGCCCGCGCGGCCTGCACCTGCAGGAGAAGCACATGTTGGTCCAAGGCGAGCCGGTACCCGCGAGCCTGTTCGACTTTGGGCTGTACTTCTTCCACAACGCACGCGAACTGGTGGCGCGCGGCAGCGGCCCGTATTTCTATCTGCCTAAGCTGCAAAGCCACCACGAGGCGCGGCTGTGGAACGAGGTGTTCTGCGCCGCCCAGGACGCGCTGGGAATCGACCGCAGCACCATCCGTGCGACG
>JAESSZ010000372.1 GCA_016763875.1 Nannocystaceae bacterium | reverse complement strand
CGGTGCCTCCGGGTGGCGAGCAGCGCGCAGATCTCGATGAACCGCTGGAACACGACGCACCCTCGCCAGCGAGTGACGCGGTGGACGAGCCCCCAGACGACGGCATCGTGACTCGGCGCGAGCAGGGGCCGAGCCGAGACGAGTCCGCGACAGACGAACCGGTAGCGGACGAGCCACCGGTGCAAGAGCCGCCCACGGAAGACTGGGCCAAGGACCTCGAGCGGCCTGGGGTTGTGACTTACACGGTCCGGCACGGCGGCTCGATCAAGAACGTCGCGAACCTGTTCAAGATCTTCCACCACGAGATCGTGGCGCTCAATCCGAGCGTGGCACTGGATCAGGCACTGTCGCCGGGTACGTCGGTGGTCGTGTATCGGCAGCAACCGGGAACGGTCAGCCAATCGGTGGGCATTGCCAGCGGCGGAACCCTGGAAGGTGGCGTCCCGATGCTGGACGGTCCCGGCCGTGTTCTAAAGATGATCCCGTGGAAGGGCTGGGCGACCGCCGAGACCGTCGCGACGCTCGATCGCGTGCTGCGGCGTTGGGCTGCCGATGAAAGTCACGACCAACCGGTGCTCGTTGGCAACATGTCAGCGCGCGGCGGCGGCAAGCTACCGCCCCACAGCACGCACCAGTCGGGTCGCGACGTCGACCTCGGGTATTTGCAAAAACTGCCCAAGGGCGAAGAACTCAACTGGCGCGAGATGACCACGAGGAACCTCGACGCCAGAGCGACGTGGCAGCTGCTGAAGCTGCTGCGCGCGACCGGCAAACTCGAGGTGGTCTTCATCGACTCTAAGATCCAAAAGCTGCTCTACGAGTGGGCACGGACCGAAGGTGGGATGAGCAAAGCGACCCTTCGCCACTGGATGGAGTACCCGCGCACGCCGCCGGTCCGCAACGCCATCATCCAGCACGTCGCAGGGCACGTCGACCACTTGCATGCCCGCTTCAGGTGTCAGCCGCACGAGAAGCGCTGTAAGTCGCGTCGACGTTAGAGCGCCAAGACCCGCGGTCAGTCTGCGTGGATCTTGTGCTACATCGGTCTGCCGTGAGCGAGCCGGACGCCGATGTGGAAACCGAGGACGATGGCGTCGTCGTGCCTCCCGCCTCAGAACGCAAGTGGCTGCTCACCCAGCTCGCTGCGATGGTCAAAAGGTTTGGCCCAGACCGAATCCTGGTCGGCCCCATGCCGTGGCCCGACGAGACTTGGTTCCCCGACAAATGGGGGGGTGGCGAAGCCAGCATGCGGCGGCTCATCCGCCGTCTGATGAGCTACGCGGGCATGCCGGATGACCCCGTCGAAGTCATCGTCGAGGACGACGCGGAGGCAAGTGGAGTGGCTGGCGGTGGGAGCTACGCGTCGGTGTGGTTCCTCGGACGGCGCAACGGTGTCGTCCGTTTTGCCGCCCAAGCGTCCGCATTGCGTAGCCCGCTGATCGTCGTGCCGCACGCCGCCCGTGCCGTCGCCGAGGCCTTTCTTCGTCTGGGCGGCATTACGATCACCGACGAGACAGCTGCACAGCGGCTGGTCGATCTCGCTGGCGTGTATCTCGGATTCGGGGTTCTCACGGTGAACGCCGCGATTCGCCATCTCACGGGCGCACAAACGGGTTTTCGAAGCACACGGTCGCGGTCGCGGCTCGGAGTGCTCGCACCACAATCGATAGCGTTTGCATTCGCAGCGGTCACCGTCGCCCGGCAACTGCCAGACAAGGACGCGCGCCGTGTCGCAAAGTCGATGCAGGCCAACCCCGCTGAGTTTTTCCGGGCGGCTCGCACGCTGCTCAAGGTGCGCGAGCCTTCGGTCGCCGAGGTGCTTGCGCTGCCGCTGCGCGACCGTTGGCCCGAGCCACCAAACCTCGACGAGTTGCGGGCTCCGCTCAGCGTCGACGACGACGGCGAGCCAGAGGTGCGTCGCGACGAGGAAAAGGGCGTCACGGAGATGAACACGGGCAAACCTGTGTTTCGCGTCGAGCGCAGCAAGGCGCTGCGCCTCGGCAAAATGCTGGCGCTCCCGGTGGTCATGCTGGGGATGCTCGCCAGCCGGATGAACGTGGGGATCGAGATCCCCATGTGGCAAGTGGGCGTCTCGGCGCTCGTGCTGGGACTCCTCGGCCTCGGCGTCGGACGACTGCTGCCCGATTCGCGCTGCTCCGAGCCCAAGTGCGGCGTGCCGTTGGCTGCGGAGGACAAAGTCTGCGGGCGCTGTGGCGGCACAGTGATGGGGGTGATCCACCACCCCAAGGAGCGCCTCGCCGCCGAAGAGGCCCTGACAACGAGCCCGGCTGCGCCACCGACGGGCGACGCGAAGTCCGAACCCGCGCCATAGCGGCCAGCGTCACGACGGCAGCGGCAGCGCCACGACGGCAGCGGCAGCGTCACGACGGCAGCGGCACTAGGGTAGACCCGCGAGAGTCAGCCTCGCCGGATCTTGAACTGCGTGTGGCCGACCAACAGCAACGAGCCGAACGCGACCGGAGTCCCGGAGCGCACGCGGACGTAGGTCCCATTGCTGCTCCCTAAATCTTCGATCCACACGTCTTGGCCCTCGCACAGGAAACGGCAGTGCGCGTTGGAAACGTAGGTGTCGCCGTTGAACGTCAGATCGCCTTCCTCGCGTCCAAGGAGCAAGCCCGCACCGCCGATCGAGATCGTCTGAACCGGCTGTCCCCCGTGCCGATGCACGACCAACTGCCCCCACCCCGCAGGGGCGCCGTCGCTGCGAGCACGCTCGTAGCGGATCCAGGACTGACCGACCTTGAACTCGTCTCGATCGCGCACGGCGGTTCGTTCGGACACCTGGCAGAACACGCCGCTCGCCCCGAGTTCCTCAACAAAAACACCGCCGAGTCCGGGCACGAGCCGCGCATGTTGCAGCGCCATGTGTTGGTCGTCGGCCCACGGGTCGCCCGAGCCACGCCCGATGGCCAGTACATGCCCAACCGCGATCGTTCGCTCCGCGACCGCCTCGCCACGAGGCCCGAGCATCACCAGACGAACGGGATCCGCAGCCGCACTCACGGCACCACCGGGGGGCGTCGGCGTCGAAAGCGTGGACGGCAGCGACGGCCGCGGTGCCGATGGTGCAGTCGGAAGTAACTCAGGAGCACCCCGTTGAGGGCGGGCAGCGACGGGCGCGGCCTCGCGGGAGAACGGCCGCGGCTTCGCTGGTGCAGAGGAATCGCCCGGAACGATCGTGATCCGCGCCAGGTCCTTACTCATCGGTCGTGTTGGCCCATCCAACTCGTCGTCTTCTTCCTCTTCGAACTCGACGTCGAGCTCAGCGTCGGGGATCGAAGCGAGGGTCGGAGCCGAGGCGATCGACAGCGCGCTTTCCTCGGGCACCATCGTGACCCCCGCCTGATCGTCTTCGGACGGCTCAGGTGGACCGGCCACGGTTGTCGGTTCGTCTGCAGCGTAGGGTCGACTCGCATCAAACGGCGCCGCGGCGGGCGGTTCTGCGGAAATCACCGTGTTCTCGGACGCGTCGCCTTGCCCCAGCTCGCGCCCAAGCGTGGGCTCCCCCGAACGGTTGGCTTCGGGAGAACGGTCGGCTTCGCCAGGCAGCGGGAGGCGCACGACCTGCGTGCCCCCCGGATCAGGAGCCGGCCACTGCGCCCCCGGTGGCCCGGTCTCAGCGGGCGAGTCCGCGAGCGAGGCAGTCGAGCCCCGTGGTGCGCCTCGCGTCAGCGTGCGTGGTGTGACGGCAGCGTCGCGTGCCTTGCCCCGGCTCGAGATCGCCCCCAATGCGCCCTTGGGCGCTTCGGCGGATGACGTTTCGGATGGCGTTTCGGCGGACGCAACACCGACCTCGTCTTTGCCCGGGGGCGAAGCGTCGGCAGCCTTCGGATCGACGTCAGTCGCGCTCCCGCTGGAGACCGGGGCCGCGGGGCCACCGACGACGGCGGCGACACCATCGGGAACATCAGGTCCTGCGACGACCACCTCATCGGCTTCAAGGTCGAGAGCATCATCCAGGGCGGCATCGATCGCTGCATCGATCGCTGCCCCGAACGCGGCGTCGTCCTCTTCCTCGTCCTCTTCCGTACTAGCGACGGCTTTCGACGGCTGGTCCTTTTTCGCGGCACCGTCTCGCGCAGCCGCGTCGCGACGCCCGGCGTCAGACTCGGCGTCATCGACCTCATCGACCTCATCGAGTTCGTCCAGCTCGTCCAGTTCGAGCTCGATGACCCCGG
>JAESSZ010000371.1 GCA_016763875.1 Nannocystaceae bacterium | reverse complement strand
GCCTGCACCGAGCCAGCAAGCGTGCGGACCGCGTGCTGGTGTTCACCCACAAACTTGATACGGCGCTCCGGAAAACGTGGTCGGCTCGGAGTGTGCACCGAGCCGAGACGGTCGAGGTCGTACGACTGCCTGTCGACTTTATCGCTGCGCTTGCGGAACTGCTGGAGCGAAATGTGCGGTGGTACATCACGGTGCAAGATGGTCTCGTGAGCGTGACGCACGGCGAGCAGAGCATCGCCGGGCAGCTGCGACGTTGCTCCTTGGCCGAGTTTCTCGAAGATCCCGCATAGCGCTACACTGACGCACGTGTTGCGCTGGTCCTTCGTACTCCTTGTCGCGGCCAGGCAGTGTGGTCCCCAGGGCTCCCCGGGGGCGCCCGACATGGCAGAGGTGCCAGAGCCGGCCGCAGATCTGCCCGAGGCCGCAGAGGCGACAGAACCGCCTGCGGCTGTGGACTCGACGCACGATCCAGTCGCGGTCCACACCGAGCTGGGTTGGGTTCACGACGTGGACGACCCTGCGGCGCCGATCATCCATCTGACCGTAGCCGACGGTTTCGGCCAGGGTGGTGACGTCGGCGTGGATGCGATCGTGGGTGCGGCGGGTGACATCTTGAGTTGCTGGGAGGTCGCGCTGCAGGAGGAAGAGCGGGTTGTGTCTGTGGCCATCCGTCTGCGCGCGCCGAGTGATCCGGCAACGGATGCTCTGACCGTCGCCGCGGACATGAGCGAAGGGGAACTGGTGCGCTGCGTGGATGACGTGCTGCGTGACGTTGTGCCAACACCACAGAAATCGGCCGTCTCGTGGGTGACGTTTGCGATGCTTCCACGACGGGACCACGTGCGGTTGCGAAAGGCGCAGGACGAACTCGTCGTTGCCGTGCGGGCGAGCGGCAGCTGTTGGCAGTGGGAAGACCGTGGGCCCTGTCCGCCCAATAAGCGTTGCTTCGCCGATAGCTGGGTGCGAACCGATTGCGGGTTACCAGCGATGCGGGACGATGTCGTCGCGCGATTCGGCTTGGATGCGCCCGCAGACGGCAGGGCGGCACTGACCGACACCAGGCTCGTGGGGGGCGATGGTATCGTATGGACTTCACCCCTACCGAGCGAGTTCATCGCGCACTACGGTCGCAACTACGACTCCGCGATAGGGCCGTCGGTGCAGGTCGCGCCCGCTGCGTTTGCGGTTCAGTTTACGCCTGCCACGTTGCTCATCGCTGACCACGCTGGGGTTCAACTGTTGGACCGGAGCTCAGGCGCTCGGACGCTAAGTTGGGCAGCACCGCCGCGCGGGGAGCGAGTCCTGTGGTTCGACAGTGGTCACTACTCGATTCGGTACGGTACACAGCGGTGCGAGGGTGATGCGCACAACGGCGCGTTTTTCGTCGACTGTGGATCACGGATGATCTTTTTCGACGGCTATACCGCGGCGGTTTTTGCAGGTGAGCCGCTTGCACTGTTGGGAGTGCGACACCTCGGACAGCGCGGCACTACGCTGTCGGGGACGGCCGTTGCTCCGCGAGCGTCTCTGCGGGCCGGACGCACGGACATCGTGATCGACGGCCGAGTTTTCATGGACTAGCCCTAGGTCCGCGAGATTTCGCGTCGTCGAGGATGACCCCGTGCTGCTAGAGCGCGTCACGGACAAGGGCTACAAGGCCCGTTTGGAGAGGGTCTTTGTATTCGATCTCGAGGCCTGGGATCGGAACTGCCCGCAGCACATTCGACCGAGGCTGACCGAGGAAGAACTCGCGCCGTCGATAGCGGCGCTCCAAGAGCGAATCGCGGACCTGCAAGCCCAGCTTGAGGAAAAACGCTCGACTTGATACACATTCTTGGTCGCCAGCCACTTCGGCTGGCGTTTTCAATTTCTGAGCGCCAGCCACTTCGGCTGGCGTTTTCAATTTCTTGCGTCCACCGCGACGCGAGGAGTTTCCCTATGCGTAAAATCAAGACGCCGAATACCGAGACCACCGCCACACTGGCCTTCAACAGTGCGACCGAGTTGGCACGCATAATCCGTGACAAGGAAGTCAGTTCGCTCGAGCTGACGCAGTACTTCATCGACCGCATCGAGCGCCACGACAACGCTATCAACGCTGTCGTGGTGCGTGACTTCGAACGCGCTTTGGATGCCGCCAAAACGGCCGACGCGAAGCTCGCCGCGGGCCAGATAACCGGCCCGCTTCACGGGATACCGATCACCGTCAAGGAGGCCTACAACGTTGAAGGCCTGGCCACGACGTGGGGCGTGCCTTCACACGCCGGCAAAACATCGCAACGAGCGACGCCGAGGTGGTCAGGAGCCTGGTGAGGGCGGGCGCGCATGTGCTGGGCAAGAGCAACGTGCCTCTCATGCTCGGTGACTTTCAAACCCACAACGGGATATTCGGTACAACGAACAATCCTTGGGATCCGAGCCGAGGGCCCGGTGGATCTTCCGGAGGTTCAGCGGCTGCACTGGCCGCTGGCTTGACCGCGCTTGAGATCGGTTCGGACCTCGGAGGTTCGTCTCGTAACCCAGCGCACTTTTGCGGGGTCTACGGCCACAAGCCCAGCTGGGGAATAGTGCCGCAGCAAGGTCATGAGCTTCCCGGAATCCCGGCGAGTCCCGACATGGCGGTGCCCGGACCGATGGCTCGAAGCGCGGAGGATCTCGCACTGATGCTGTCGGTGATCGCCCGCGCGAGCCCCCTCGACGCGCCAGGGTGGCGGTTGGAACTGCCGCCGCCGCGCAAGACTTCGTTGTCGGGACTCCGCGTGGCCGTCTGGCCTACTGACGATGTTTCTCCGGTCACCGCCGAGATCTCAGGTCGCGTACAAGACGTGGCAGATGTTCTCGCGCGCCGAGGGGCCGTGGTCTCCGACCGAGCACGGCCGTCGTTCGACAGCGCTGCCTATCGGAAAACCTACGTCGCGCTGGTCAGCGCAGTCATGGGCGTTGGCCTGGTGCTCGACCATCGGGCCTGGCTTGCGCACAACGCCGAACGAACCCGGCTCCGGGCGCAGTGGAAGCGCTTCTTCGAGGACTGGGACATCGTGTTGTGCCCCGTGATGGCGACGACTGCGTTACACCACGATAGCCGTCCCCCGTCCGAGCGACGGATTATGGTTGATGGCGAGGCGCAGCCCTACTTCCAGCAGGTTTTCTGGGCAAGTCTAGCCGCGACCGCCTACCTACCGGTGACGGTGTTCCCCACGGGGCTGTCGTCTGAAGGGCTTCCGATTGGACTGCAAGCGATCGGCGCCGGGTTCTCGGATCGAACAACGATCGAGTTCGCGCGCCTGGTGGCCAGCGAACTGGGCGGATTCGCGGCTCCGCCCGGGTTCTCAGACTGAACGGCTCGGCCGAGCCGGGCGGTCTACAAAGCGCGGCGCGGGGAGAGCAGTGCGTTGGCGAGGGCGACGCCAGCGGCGAGCGAAACGCCGATGAGCATCATCTGGAACACAGTGGCGAGCCCAACATCGTAGCGTTGGTCGACGAACTCACCCATCGCGCGAAATCCGACGCTGCCGGGCACGAGCAGTAGCAAGCCGGGAAGCGACAGCACGAGGGACGGGGCACCTCGAACCTTCGAGTAGGCGTTGGCGGCCAGCCCCACGATGACCGCGCCGATGAACGTCCCCAGCTCGGGCCCAAGACCCTGCGTTCCGATGCGTGCGCCGATGAACCCGGCTACCCCCGCGACCAGGATCCATGGCGTCTCCCGAAGCTGGGCCTGGAACAGGACCACGAAGGCGAGCGGCGAGATCGACAGGCTCAGGGCCAAGACCCACAGGGGCATGGGACCGTTGCTGGCGATGGGCGTTGCACCCGGGAGCAGTAGTTCGACACACGCGCGCGCGACAGCGATGCCAAACGCGATCGTTAGGAACTCGACCAGTGCCCCCATCAGCCGAGCGGTCCCTGACACGAGGTGGCGCGTGGCAAGTTCGGTCATCGCCACAGTGAGAGTGAGGCCGGGGACGATCACGATCAGCGCGGAGATCGTCGTCGCAAACTCCGACAGAGGGAGGATGCGGCTGAGTGCACCGGAGATGACGCTGGCCAAAAACGCCGCGACTGGGGAGTAGAGCCGACCGAGCTCACTCTTGCTGGCCATCACAACGTTGAGCACTGCGACCATTGCGCCCAGCCCACCCGCGATCAAGAGCTCGTACACGCCGCCACCGAAGAACACCGAGGCGCTCGCTGAGCAGAGGGCAAACGCGCCGATCCGGGAAGCGGTCCCGTACAGGGGGGGGGCTTGGTCGAGTTTGTGCAGTCGCTGAGTTGCTTCGGCTGGGTTGAGCGTGCCCTCGGCGACTGCGCTCAGGACCGCATCGACATCGATCAATCCGCCCAGGTTGGGCGGTCCCGGATCGGAGCGGACGAGGTAGCTCTGGGACCCGTCCTCGCCCATCGCGAGGTGTACCGACGTTGGGGTCGAGGAGATCTGAAGTTCTATACCGAGGCCGCGAGCGGCAAGGTGCAGCGCATCTTCGAGTCGGTGCGCTGGGGTGCCGAGCCGATGTAGGCAGCGGGCCGCGTAAACCAGGAAGCGGACGTTATCGCCTTGCGTGGTGGAGTCTTGGGCCATGTGGCACCTGAAGCGGCGGAGTCTAGCGCCGCTGCCTGGACCGGCCACCGTAGACCCCGTGAGTTTGAGCCCAAGTTTGGCAAACCGCGTTGGGCGGTAGGGGCCGCAGTCAGGCCTAGACCGCGGCGCCGTAACAGGTCATGCGGACTAGCGCTCCGCGGCGGAGAATCCCTGGCGGTACAGGTCCGCGTAGATCCCCTCTTTGGCCATCAGCTCGTCGTGCGGGCCCATTTCGGCGATTTCACCGCCGCTGAGCACGATGATTTTGTCCGCCCGTCGAATGGTGCTCAATCGGTGCGCGATCACTAAGACGCTGCGCCCGCGCAGCAGCTTTTCAATGGCCTCTTGCACCCGCTGCTCGGTGAGGCTGTCCACACTCGCCGTTGCCTCGTCAAGGATGAGCAGCGTCGGCTCGCGCGCGGCGACGCGGGCAAACGCAACGAGCTGTGCTTCGCCGACCGAGAGGTTGCCGCCGCGCTCCCCAACCTCAAAGTCTAAGCCTCCCCGCTTTTCGACGATGGCGTCGGCCTGCACGACGGCCAAAGCCCGCTTCAAAGCCTCGGGGTCGCGCGCCAACGCCGGGTCGCCCAGTGAGATGTTGTAGCCGATGGTGTCGGCGAACAAGAAGATGTCTTGCTGCACCATCAGCGCATGCTTACGCAGATCGTCGGGGGCTATCTCTCGTAGTTCCAGGTCGTCATCGTGCTCGCCAACCTGCAGCGTTACCGACCCGCGGTAGCCGTCGTAGAAGCGGGTCAACACTCGGCCTAGGCTCGACTTGCCGGACCCGGTTCGTCCCACAACCGCCACGACTTCGCCCGGGGCAATGTCGAACGACAGCCCTTTGAGGACATCCTCGCCGTCTTCGCGGTAGCGGAACGACAGGTCGCGAACCTTGAGACCACCGCGCCACTGCTGCAGCGGGTCGTCGTCACTCTCGGATCTGTCTTCGGTTGGCTCGTCGAGCAGGTCGTAGATGCGTTCGAGTGAGGCCGCGGCGCGTTGAATGGACGCCAGCTTGCCCGAAAACTCGCGGATCGGGACGAAGATGCGCTGCAGGTAGTCTACGAACGCGAACAAGAGGCCAAGCGAGATGAGGCCCGTCTCGGCCACATCGGGCGCAGCGAACCAGATCAGTAGTGCGATCGCAAACGCCGAGATGCCGTCCATCACGGAGTAGAGCATCGCGTCGAGAATGTTCGCCTGCTTAGTCGCCTTGAGGTAGCGCGCACCAAGCCGCTCGAACTCGCTACGAGCGACCGGCTCGCGCCCAAAGAGCTGTACAACCGTGACGTCCGTGAGCTGCTCGGCGAGAAATCCGTTCTGTGCCGCTTGTGCCTTGCGGACCTCGAGCTGAAGGCGGCGGAGCACCGCGCCGACGTAGCGCACGAGAATGACGAGAACGGGAGCGATGACCAGTGTAATCGCCGCAAGCATGGGCGAGAGCACGAGCATCGCGGTGAGGATCGCGCCGATCATCACAACGTCGGTGATGATCGTGAACACGCCGAACGTGAGCGTCTCGCTGAGTGCCTCGACGTCGCTGGTGGTTCGGGTCAGCAAGTTTCCGAGTGCATTGTTGTCGAAGAACGCGGACGGCAACTTCAGCACGTGGTCGAATACGCGGCGTCGAACGTCGCTGATCGTCTGATGCCCGGCGCGCTGCAGTGCGTAGACCTGGACGGCCTGGCAGAGAAACTCCGCGACGACGGCGGCCAAGAACAGGATACCCGTAAGTCGTAGCCCGACGGTGTCCGACGCAGGAATACTGACATCAACCGCGTGTTTTAGGAGCAGCGGTCGTAGCGTGGTCATGGCCGCGACGAATGGGATCGTGCCCATGCCGTAGGCTATCCACCGCTTGTGCGGCCGCGCGAAGCTCCAGAACCGCCGAAGCAGCGCGACGGTGCTCGCCGCATCTGGGTTCTTGGAGGACTGTGGTGCGCCGCCGCTCATGTCTGCTCCTCCTCGTCGCCCTCTCGCACTTGGTGCTCGTGCGTCTGCGCGTACTGCCCACCGGCCGCGATGAGTTCGGCGTGGGTGCCTCGTTCGATGATGTGACCTTCTTCCAGCACGAGGATCTCGTTGGCGTGCTCGAGGACGCTGGTGCGGTGCGAAACGATCACTGTGGTCGGGCCGGTGGAAGCTCCCTCGCCCCGGAGGTCGCGGATCCCCGCGACCATGGACGACTCTGTGCCCTGGTCGACCGCAGACAGAACATCGTCGATCAGCAAGAACGGTCGCTCAAGGTACAGCGCTCGGGCAAACGCAGTGCGTTGTCGTTGGCCTCCGCTGAGCATGACACCCCGCTCGCCGACGACCGTCGCAAGCCCGTCGGGCAAAGCAGCGATGTCATCCGACAGCGCCGCCGCACCAAGCACCTCAAGGAGACGCGTGTCGGTTTCCTCGTCCAGCTGCTTAGGCTCTTTGCCTTGTCGGGCATGCCAGGGATTGGCGGAGTCCAGCCGAATGTTCTCGCGCAGGCTGGTCGAGAACAAGAATGCGGTCTGAGGCACGACCGCCGTCGCGGCCCGGTACTCGTGCAAAGCGACGCGGGTGATGTCGTGGCCGTTGATGTAGACCGAGCCCGCCGGGGGGGTGTGGACGCGCGCAAGCACGTTGACCAACGTGGTCTTTCCCGAGCCGGTCTTGCCGAAAATCCCTAGCGTATGGCCGGGTTCGACGACGACATCGATGTCTTTGAGCGCGGGCTCGTCACCGTCGGGATACGTAAAGTCAAGGTTGCTTATCTTGAGGCGGGGCGGGGCGGTGACCGCTAGCGCCTCCTCCACTGGCGGAAGTCCCGACTCCGTTTGCAGCACGGCATCGACACGACCTATCGAGACCAGCCCGCGGCCGATGGCGGCCATGACCCAGGCCAGCGAGGTCAGGATAGAGACCATGGAGGTCAGCAGCGCCGTGAAGGTCGCCATCGCGCCCACCGGCATCTCGCCTGCGAGTACCCGGTTGCCGCCGACCCACAGCACGATGCCGGTGCCGATGAGCCCGGAGAGTCCGAGTATCGGCATTTCGAACGAGCGGATCCGGGCCAGCCGGAGCATCAAGCGCAGATACTCTTGATTGCGCTCTTCGAAACGAGCGGCGGCCGCTTTTTCTGCGGCGTGCGACCGAATCGTACCGATGCCCGTGTACGACTCCAGGACCCGGTCCGACAGCCGCGCGAGCAGGGCCATCGTCTGGCGGATCATGCCAAAGAAGCGCTTGATCGTGGAGCGCATCACAAGGCCGCCGATGGTCACGGGTACCAAGCACCAAGCCGTGAGTACCGCGTCGGTGACCAGCATCTGATACAGATGCATCGGGATTGCGACGGCGACGTTGAGCACCTGCAGCCCCGCGAAGCCCATGAGCAGACGCACCGCGGTGGTGTCGTTGCTCGCAATGCTGACCAACTCGCCCACCTTGGTGTGCATGAAGTACGGTCGCTGCAAGGTCAGCAAATGGCCGAAGAGGTCGAGTCGAACGCGATGCTCGATGTCGCGACCCGGGTTGAAAAACAACACGCGAGACAGCGTTCGTACGACGATGATGAGCATCGCCAACAACATCAACTCGGCGGCCAGGTCGCGGCTGCTCAGCAGTGCCGCGCTTCCCTTGGCCTCAAGCACCGTAAGCGCGTCGCCGATGAGCGCGGGGATTCGAACGACCACCCAGTTGGTGAGCACCAGCATCACCGCACCGATTGCGTACGACGGCACTGCGCTCCGCGCGTAGCGAGCGATGAAGCGAGCTAGGGTCTTCACGGGCGCCGGGAGACTAGCAGGACGGCACTGCCTCTGCGCCGGTTACGGGGCTGA
Source organism: Nannocystaceae bacterium (assembly GCA_016763875.1). GTDB lineage: Bacteria > Myxococcota_A > Polyangia > Nannocystales > Nannocystaceae > JAESSZ01. Next base: position 1,527 of record JAESSZ010000371.1, on the reverse strand, counting down.
TCCCGGTGGGGGGCGTCGCAGGGTTGCGGACCCCGTCCAGGCTCTTAGTCCGCGCTGACAAGCCGAGGCCAGGGGGCTTCAGCCGCCCTTTTTCTTGCCGCCCTTTTTCTCAGATTTTTTGTCGCCGTCGGACTTGTCGCCCTCTGGTTCCTCCGTCTTGAGCGTTTCGTCCTTCTCGATCGCATCGAGTTCCTTGTCGACTTCGCCGAGCAAAGCGCGAAGGTCGGTCAGGCTCTTGTCGAAATTCTCAGCCTTGCCGATCTCGGGACCGAGGTCGTTGTTCACGTCGCCCCAAGCCCGGAGCGTCTTGGCCAACGTCGCCGCGATTGCCCCGCCGCGGATCCCGTTCTCCGTCAGGTCGTTGTAGGCGACCATGAACTCCTTCTTGTCCTCTTTGTAGCCCTTGTTGAACTTGTCGAAGGCGGCCTGCGGTTTCTTGGCCTTGGCCCACGCCTTGGCGCCCTTTTCGATCGCGTCGAGGTGGCCGCGCAAACCCTTGGTCATCTCGCGGTACTTGGCTAGCCGGCTCTTGACGAACTCACGTTCGCCCTTTTCCATCGCGGCGATGTTGGCCTTGGCTTCTTCGGCCGGGTCGACGAAGCCGGCCTCGCGACGGGCCTTCTCCAACTCTTCGGGAGTGCGGGTGTCTTCTTTGACGTCCTGCTTGAGCTCGCCGATGCTCTTGGTCTTGGCTGGTACCAAGGGGTCGTCTTTTTTGGCGTCACAAGCCACAGACGAGAGGGTCAACAGGCTTGCAATCACCGAAACGAACAGTCGCATTGGGGTCTTCTCCACGGCCTTCGCGCAACGTAACACACGGCGCGGGAGCGGCGACGAGCCGATCTCAGCCTGCGCGTGCAACAATGTCCTGCTGGGTGCAGTACGTGGTGGATTCAAACCGACCGCTGCTAGGCTTGGGCCATGACCGGGGTTCCTAGGCACGCAGACACCGCATTGGTGTCTCGGGGGGGTCGAATGCGTGGCAGTGCGGATGCGGTCGAGCTAACCCGCGCAGTGCTAGAGGTCTTGGATGGCGGTTATCCGGGAGCCGCCGCACAGGCGACGGTGATCGGCCGCGCAGGTTCGGCGCCGCAGGTCGTGGGCGCGAAGCTGTTGCTTCGCGATGATGGCGAGCTCATCGGTACGGTGGGTGGAGGGGCCATCGAGGCGCAAGTACTCGACGCGTGTCGAGCGGTCCTCAAAGACGGCGGCTCTCGCCGAATAGACGCGCATCTGGTTCGAGACCTGGGCATGTGCTGCGGAGGCAGCATGGAGGTTTTCGTGGAATATCTGCAATCGCAACCACGCCTGTTTGTCATTGGCGGTGGCCACGTCGCGCAAGCGCTGGTCCCCCTTGCTGCTAAATCCGGGTTTCGGGTCAAGGTACTCGACGACCGCGACGCGCTGTTCGACAGCCTTGCGTTCGAGGGGATCGAGACCGAGTCCTGTGATGTCGACGAACTCGATAGCGTGATTCCCGACTTGAGCGCGAACGACTACTTGTTGATCGTGACCCGCGATCACGCG
>JAESSZ010000033.1 GCA_016763875.1 Nannocystaceae bacterium | reverse complement strand
TTCCAGCTCGATCACGGTTTCGGGCACCGCCGCGTCGGGCAGATTTGCGACCTCTTCGATGTCCAGGGGGTCCAGCGGCTGGGTGTCCACGGGTGACACGGCCGACGGCACAGGACCCATGTCCTCGCTCGCGACCCGGTACATCGGTTCCGCGGCCGCTTCGATCACTTCGAACTGACCCGCCGCCCGCGCGCGCTCACGCTCGCCTGGCTCGATTAGATCCGGAGTCGCTTCCGTTACAGACAACGACTCGGCGGCCTCCTGTGCGAGATCGACGGCCGTCATGGGGACGACTTCGTCGGCCGGTTCCACCACTTGCGGCGCGTCCACGACTTCGAACTCGGGCTCGACCACTTGTGACGCGACTACGGGCTGCTCCGCTACTTCCTGTGGCTCGTCCCGCAGTGCTCCCTCGGCGCGCTCGTACCGGTGTGTCATCAGGCGCTTTTTCTTCGCCTTGCGCTTCTTCTTCGGCGCAACGATGCGAGCGCTGTCCGGGATTATTGGCACCACGGGCACGGCCGAGATCGGCTGATGATCTCGGCGCGCTTGTTTTGCGCTTCGGCGACGCGGCAGGGCAACTCGGTCGTCATCGAACTCCGTGGCGGAGACCGTCGTGTGTGACCCAGTTTGGTTGTCCGGATCCCCTTTGGCCTGGGGCGCGTTCCAGTGCGGTGCGGCTCTTCGCCCGACGGACGTTCCAGCCAACCCCGCGGAGTTCGCCAACACACCGTCGACCACCTGGTGCACGTCGGTATCCACCGCCAACGTCGGGCGCGTGCTCTCGGTAAACTCCTCGAGTTCAGGGTGCAGCGGGTAGCGTTGACGGAGAATCGCTAGCAACTCGAAGGCGTCGGCGAAGTTGCCGCGCTCCATGAAGAACCGCACCTCGACCAACTCACTAGCGAGACTGGGCCATCCCCCTGGAGGTGCCGCGACCTCGGACAACCGTCGGCGCATCTCGGTGTTCTCCATCGGAGACGCACACCAGCCGCAATACGGGTACTTTCGCGGATTGGTGCGGCTGCAGGAGTTGCACGTCCGCCACAAGTTGGGGTCGTTCAGGCGGCTCATTCGCGTGCCGCAGGTCGGACAGCTCTCCTTCTTCTTCATCGCAACGTCCCTCGCATTAGTCTTCACCGCCCAGGCCTGCGGCCACACGCGTCGCCTCTTGGATCGTCCGCGCGAGCACCGACCGAATGCGCCCGTCTTCCATCGTCAGTAGCCCGGCTATCGTCGAGCCCGCAGGAGTCGTGACTTGGTCTTTGAGCGCCGCGGGATGAAATCCGGTCTCCAACACCATCCGTGCCGAGCCCTGCAAAACTTGCGCGGCGATTTTGATCGCCACGCCACGGGGCAAGCCCATCATCACCCCGCCGTCGGCAAGCGATTCGAGCACCACATACGCGAACGCGGGCCCGCTTCCGTTGAGGCTCGTGACCGCGTCCATGTGTTTGTCTTCTAGCTCAAGGCACTCACCGAGCGGCGCAAACACGCTGCGCGCCACCGCCATGCGTTCGGCGTCGACGTGCGACCCGGGGGAGAGCACGGTCATGCCCTCGCCAATGAGACACGGGGTGTTGGGCATCGCGCGGACCACTGCCGTTTCGGGAAGCCAGGACTCGAGCTGCGAGATCCGGGTGCCGGCCGCAACGCTCACCACAAGCGAATCACGCAAGGCGTCGCGCATGGCATCGTTGTCGAGCAGGGCGCGCATGCGTTGCGGCTTGAGCGCAACGACCACGACACTGCCCTTGCTCGCCGCCGCGAGATTGTCGGTCGAAACCTGGATGCCATGCTCCTGGGCGAGGGCAGCGGCTTTGTCGTCGCGCCGCGTCGTGGCAAGTATTTGGTCGGGGTGAAGCTGACCCGCCCGGAGCAATCCGGCGACGATCGCCTGGCCCATCGTGCCGCATCCAAGAACCGCCAACGCTTCATTCCGCGCGAGCATGCCCGGGCGTGAATACCACGATCGCTGCCCAACTGGCGCCTCTAAGGCGCTCGGAGGCCGCCCCCGCCCACCGCAGATGCCAAGTTTCAGCACACCCCCGACGGCGGGTGTCGGCCTGCTTACGTCGAGGACTGCGGGTACGACGCGGGTGGAGCCAACCGCGGGTCTCGCGGTTCCGCGCCCACAGGGCACGCTCTAGCGCTGCGCGCCAAGAATGACCAAGCCGTAGTGATCGACGAAAACCGCGATCTCTGCGCCTGGCTTGCCGTCGAGATCGCCGACCACTGCATTGAGGCCGGTGTCTTTGCCCCGGGTCCTCATGATCGCGGTGCCGTTCGCGTCGAATACCACCAGGCCTGAGTTACCGCTCAGTACGACGTCGTTGCGACCATCGCCATCAACATCATGATCGGTGTTCGGGTGGGTGTCCCAACGACCACCATATAGCGCCACATCGCCGCCTTCGGTGTGCAGGGTCGCACGGTGGTACCGGCCCGTGGGGGCCTTGTCGCCGTGGCTCTTCACGCGGCCGTCGGCCCCGTAGACCGTGAGAACGCCATCCGCTTGGGCTGCGACGTCGCCGTTGGGCAGGACCACGACCGACTCAAGTTCGTCGATCGCCTCGGTCTTCCATAACGGCTCGGGGACGGACTTCATCGCGACGACACGATCGCCGTCCTGCAGCACGATCTCCTTGAAGCCGTCGTGGTCCAGGTCGACCACTTGAGAGACTTCGGCCATGGCAGACGTCGCGTGATCCCAGTAACCCTTGCCCGACGAATCGAGCACTTTGAGCGAACGCCATCCACCGACGATCCACTCGCGACGCCCATCGCCGTCGAGATCCGCCGCACGCAGACTCTTCGTGTAACCCGCGACACCTTCTGCTTTGAGTTCCTCACCCGTCAGCGACCACCGCATGAGGCCTTTGCGCCCCACGGCACCGACCTCTCCTGGCCCCTGCTTGTCTGCAGGGGCGATCGCAAGCGCGTTGACGTTGCCGGTAACGGGCTGTTTCCACAAAACACCCCAGCCCTTGGGCGCCATCTCGATCGTAAAGAGGTCGCGTGAAGGATCTTTGCTGCCGTCAACGAGGGATGCGATCTCGTCGTTGAGCTTGTTCTTAAGATCGGGGTCGTAGCCGGTGCGAGCATGCGCGACTCGACCTTCCCGATCGATGACGTACAGCGCAGGAATACCGCGGTAGTCGTACGACCCGAGCTGCTCGGCGTCTTCGTAGAGCACGTCGAAGGAACCCAGCCCCTCCTTTTCCAGGAACGGTTTGACCTTTGCCCGCTCGGTAAAGTCGTCGGTATTGATCGCAATCACCGCGACGCCGTCGTCTTTGTGGTCCGCAAGGAACTTCTTGAGAACGGGCATCTCCTTCTTGCAGGGGCCGCACCAAGTCGCCCAAAAGGTCACCAGGACCACCTTGCCGCGATAGTCCGAGAGTTTGACCGTCTTGCCGTCCAGGTTCTTGAGCGCGAAGTCCTGGGCCGGCTCCGGATCGGCGGTGATCTCTTGCGCGGAACTTGAGCGCAGCCCCAGCGCGTCGCGCGTGTCGGCGTAGATCTTGCGCATCTCGACATCGTTGACGAAACCCACGGCACGAGTGAACGCATCGCGGGCGCCCTCTTTGTCGCCCAGCTCGAGCCGTGCCGCCGCCGTCAGCACGTGAAGATCGTCGAGCAAGCCTGAGCCGAGCGTGCCCATGGTCTTGCCGTTCGCACCCACCATGAGGATGTCGCTGGAAAATGTCGCGGTTTGGGCGTGCCCCTTAGCCAAGGCGGCTGCCGCCTTGTTGGCGTCGCCGTGCTGTAAGTAGACCCGCCCCTCAAGGATGTACGTCTGAATCTTGCGATAGTGGAGGTAGTCGGCCGCTCGCTTTCTCGCCTTGTCGTCCTTCTCGCGGGTGACGTCGTCCTCCCAGTCCTTCGCGATACGGTCCCGAGCCTCGGACAGCAATCGCAAGGCGCTGGCCAGCGGAAGGTTGTGCTTGACGTGATACTCGCGCACGAGCTCCATCGGGAGCCGCGTGGCATCTTCGTCGGAAGCGCAGCGCAGCTCGATGAACTTGGACAGCTCCGCCGCGTCGAACTCACCGCCCTCAACGATCGCGTCGGCAAGTGCGGTCAGCACCTCCGTGCTCTCCTGATGGTCGCCATGTTTCGCGACGAACGACTTGCATTGCGCAATGCGGTCACCGAGGTCCTCCACGCGAGCGGCCGCGACGCCTTGGTCTTTGATCTTCCGCCATTGCTCCAAAGAGATCGGGGGCACGTCGTTGAGTTCGGCCGCAGCCGGCTCTGCGTCAGGAGCAGATTCAGCCCGACCGGCCGCAGCAAACGGTGATGGCGCAACGCTGCCCTCGCTTGTCGGCGACTTCGCGCAGCCGACGGCAAGAGGCAATGACAGTACGAACAATGAGGTAGCTGACAACTTTGCGATCATGTTTTCGACCTTTCGAACGACCCAACTCCGACTTCCCGGAGACCCTACCGCGTTTGTTTGACACGACCCCTGGAACAAAGGTTCGTGATTGTTTGATCCAATCGCGACCGAAGTCACGGGTGGTAGCCGGCGTTGGTGAGCGCCTCGATGAGCTTCGTCGCTCGGCCTTGCAGATCGTCTGTGACAGCATCGCGGGCGGCTGCCCACTGGTCATCGCGGGTGTACCGCTGGCCCGTGTCGTCGATGCGCTCGTCACCCCAGCGCGCCGACTCCAGCACGATAGCCTGCTCGATGTACGTGTTAAGGGTGTTCCAGCTAGCGGTCACGTTCTGGTCACTGAGCGCCCCCGCCTCAGCAACGTGGAGATCGGCCCCGGGTGGCAAAGCGCGCGCGAAATTCCGGGAAGTTGTCCCACATCGCTTCGAACTCGTAGACCTGCGCAGATTGACCTGAGCATTCTATTCATAGTCGCATCTCCATCGGCGTTGAACGATCGCCCAATAGTACTACTTTGAGTCGTTCCGAACCGGGAGGCGGCTAACCGCGACTGGGCCTGCGTGCGCTGCGGATCGACGGGCGTGCGGCTTTGGGCTTCCCTGGGACGCTCAAATCGCGTCGCGGCAATGGACGCGCACCGCGGGTCAGCGTCGGCACATCCTCCAGCAGCGGGCGCATCGCCGTGGTTTGTTGGGATTCACCCAAGTCCAACGCCGCGGAGCGTGGTGCGTACGGAGGAGCTGGCGGGAGGCCGCT
>JAESSZ010000370.1 GCA_016763875.1 Nannocystaceae bacterium | reverse complement strand
CGCCTGGTACAGCCACTCCGACAAAAATGGCATCACAGGGGCCATCGACTTCGCGATGGTCGAAAGCACGGTGAACAATGTCGAGTACGCCGACTCTTTGTCTTCCGGATTCGTCTTGCGATTTTGCCAGTAGCGCGACCGACCACGCCGGATGTACCAGTTGTTGAGATCGTCACAGATCCCAAGCAGCGCGGGCACCACATTCGACAGCTCATACCCGTCGAGCTCCGCACGAATGCTCCCGATAAACGCTTGGGTACGCGAAGCGATCCAGCGATCGAGTTCGACCTCCGAGCGATGCTCGGTCGCTGCCGCAGAGGGGCTCCAACCATCCGCCCGCGCGTACGTGGTGAAGAAGTTGTAGGCGTTCCACAGCGGCAACATCACCAGTCGCACCGTGTCGCGAACGCCACGCTCCGAGAAGCGCATCGGCTCCGCGCGTACCACCGAGGAGTTGATCAAGAACGCTCGCACCGCGTCTGCGCCGTACTGATGCACGAGCGTATTGGGGTCCGGGTAGTTCTTGAGCCGCTTGGACATCTTCTTGCCGTCTTCGGCCAAGATCATGCCGTTGACGATCACGTTCTTGAACGCGGGTCGGTCAAAGAGCGCGGTCGACAACACGTGCAGCGTGTAGAACCACCCACGCGTCTGGTCGAGGCCTTCCGCGATGAACTGCGCGGGCAGGTTGTTCTCGACATAGTCCCGCTTGCTCTCGTCGAACGGATAGTGGTTTTGCGCGTACGGCATCGAGCCGGACTCAAACCAGCAATCGAAAACTTCGATGACGCGCCGCATCGTGCCGCCTGGCGTCTTTTTTGACGGAAACGTGATCGGGTCGATGTTCTCGCGGTGCAGGTCGGTCACGGTGCCCTTGGCCAACCCCGCCAATTCCTCGAGTTCAGCGACCGACCCCACACACACGGCGTCGCTGGGATCGGTATCGCAGCGCCAAATCGGCAGTGGCGTACCCCAGTAGCGGTTTCGCGCCAGATTCCAGTCCCGCGCCTGCGACAGCCAGTTTCCGAAGCGGCCGGACCCCACATGTTCCGGTACCCAGTGGATCGACTCGTTGTGTTTGACCAACCGTTCGCGCAGCTGCTCGACCTTCATGAACCAGGTCGACATCGCCATGTACAGCAACGGCGTGTCGGTGCGGTAGCAATGCGGGTACGCGTGCACGAGCGTGTCGTGGTCCACGACTTTGCCTTCTTGCTTCAGACGCCGGACGACGTTCTTGTCGGCATCTTTGGCAAACTGGCCTTCAAGATCAGGGACCGAGGCATCGAAGACGCCATCGAGTCCCATCGGACGCACCAATGGCAGACCTTCACGTTTGCCGATTTGGTAATCGTCTTCGCCGAACGCGGGAGCCTGGTGCACGATGCCCGTTCCACTGTCGGTGGTGACGTAGTCGGCGAGAACCACCTTGAACGCCCGACGCGAGCCGTCTTCGTTGAGACGGTACTCCGCAAAATATGGAAGCAGAGGCTCGTAGGGGCGCCCCCGAAGCTCGCTGCCCTTGAGGCGCGCAAGTTCCTCGGTCTCACCGATGCGTCCGCGACCCTGATAGTCGGCAAGCCGACCGGGTTCGACATACGCCACCTCGCCCGTGTCCTTGACGCGAACTTTGACGTACTCGACGTCTGGGTGCACCGCCAACGCGAAGTTGCTGGGTAGCGTCCACGGCGTGGTGGTCCAGGCCCACAGCGAGGCGTCCTCGTCCTCGAGTTTGAACCGAATCGTCAGGCTGGGGTCTTGGACGCGCTTGTGGCCGTCTTTGCCGCTGACCGGATCACGCTCTTGCGGACCCTGAGCGACCTCGAAGTTGGAGAGCGGAGTTCCCAAACTCGGCGAGACGGGCTGTACGCGGTGTCCCTCGTAGATGAGGTCCTTGTCCCACAGCTGCTTGAACACCCACCACACGCTCTCCATAAAGGAGGCGTCCATGGTCTTGTAGTCGTTTTCGAAGTCGACCCAGCGTCCCATGCGGCGAATCGTCGTCTGCCACTCCTCGGTAAAGCGCATCACGCCCGAGCGACACGCGGCGTTGAAGTTGTCGATACCGAGCGCTTCGATCTCTGCGGCGCCATGGACGTCCAGCTCGCTCTCCACGAGGCTCTCGATCGGCAAACCGTGACAGTCCCACCCGAAGCGACGTTCAACCCCTTCGCCTAGCATTTGCCGGTAGCGCGGCACGACGTCTTTGATCGTCCCGGCGAGCAAGTGGCCGTAGTGAGGCAGCCCGGTCGCAAACGGGGGTCCGTCGTAGAACGCGAACGCCGGGCGATCCCCCTTGCCGACGCCAGCGTCAGCGCCGAAACGGAGGCTCTGGGCCTCGACACCGGTCTCATCCCACAAACGGAGGATGCCCTCCTCGAGGGTGGGGAGGTCGAACTTTGCGGGGGGAGGCTTTAGGGTCGAGTCGGCCATCGATCGGTCTGCCAGACTCCGCTATCCCGCGTCCGGTGCCGCGGGTCAAGGCGGAGCCGCTGTCGGCCCCCGATTCCTGCACTGCCAGGCGAACTCAGCTTCCCCGCCCGAGCGTTCTCAGCCCGCGTCGTCGTTGATCCCAACGCCATACAACGGCTCGACACCGCCGGTCATCGGCACGCCATACTCGGGCTCGCCAACCTCGTCACCGCCGCTTGAACTCGGGTCCTCGGTCGTCGCACCGGTTGTGCCACCACTGGTACCGCCCGTTGTGCCATCGCCCGTGCCACTGTCGCCGGTCGTCCCGGAGTCGCTGCCTGCGGTCCCAGAATCCGACCCCGTGCCTCCACTGCTGCTGGTGCCGGTCGCATCGCCCGCCGTGGTCGGTACGCCATACGCGGCTTCTTCACCAAACGAGTCCGCAAAGGAGTCGTTGTCGTTATCCATGCTGGCTTCGCCGGACGACGTCACACCACCGGTGGTCACGTTCATCGTCGTTTGACCCGCCGTGGTGCCGCCGTCGCCACCAGCGGTCGTCGAGCTTGCATCGTCGCCACAACCGCCGAGTAACAAGCCCATCACAATCGGCAGCAGTCGAACGGGCGCCCCAATCGCGCCACGAGCATCAAGCGCCGCGCCGCAATGCAAGCACGAAGTGTCGGATCGTTTGATGTGGACCCGACAGTTCGGACACGGGATCAAGCGGGGACCATCAAAAAGCGGCGGCGCCATAAGGCGTTCACGATCCCAGCCGCAGCAGGGGCGAGTCAACTGCGAAGCGTAAGCCGCACACAAAATACTCGTTGGACCCACGGGGCTTGGCTGCGCATTGGTCGCGTCGCGCTCCAGGAAGCCCCCGATGAACGTTCGAACCCTGCTACTGGTCCCAACGCTGTTACTCGCGTGTGCCGAAGATCCGCGCATGTCTCCAGAAGGTTCAGGTGACGCGGGCCCTCGTCACCCCCAACAAGGGGATTGGCACGTCGACCGTTTCCAGTTTGTGCACGCTGACGGCCAGATCTCTGGACTGCGAATCGGCGGCTCACAGTTCGATTTCAACTTCATCAATCGCGGCGACATCACGGTCGTCTATGACGCTAAGCCCGACACGCTTGTCGTGGAGTGGCGCCCATTCGCGACTTCCACTAGCGAACGGATCGAGGGAGAACTTGCACGCTTGACCCCGTGGTACGCCGATCAGAACTTCGATCGACCGACCTTGGCCGATGCGGCCGAGAGCAGTGGCCGCTGCGGGCCGAATGTCTGGACCGACGGTTGCGGAATCCGCGCACACTACGACGGGCGGTCCCAAACCGCGCGCAGCGGCATCGACTTCCGCGTCCATCTGCCCCCTGATTTCGTCGGTAAACTCGAGGTGACGACTGAAGACAACGTCCGCGACGACGACTACCAAAACCGCGGCAACGTTTGCCTGTGGGACCTGCCCGGCAGCGCCAACATCGAAGTCGAGCAAGGGCTCGTGTTCGTGAAACTCGCCGACTCGCTACAGGCCACACCAACATGCCCAGCGGCCGACATCGAGGCCTGCCACGCGGACGGGTGGTCGACGGCCTGCCCTTGCATTACCGACAGTCACGGTTTCGGCCAGCTCTCGATCAACGCGATCAAGTCCGACATCGTCATCGACATCACGCCCGGGGTCTGGACGCGATGGGTCGCCGACACACCAACGGCGGGCGAGTGTGTCGCGACGATCGACGTGGTCGGCGCCGAATTGGACGGCAGCGACGCCCAGGCCGCCAGCGGGCAAGCCGAGTACCCTCCTGGGGCAACCGCTGGCGGTGGCTATTTCGTACGTGCGGAATCCGACGACTGCGGTAGCGTGACGTACACACAGGACCCCGACTTGTTCGTTGCGGGCAGCAAAGGCAGCGTAGACCCGCGCCGCGGCGACATCACGATCTGCGAGAATTGCATCCGAGCGACCTCCTGCGAGAACTTACTGGCAAATGCCTT
>JAESSZ010000032.1 GCA_016763875.1 Nannocystaceae bacterium | reverse complement strand
GAGATCCGCCTCGCCCAACGGCCGCGTTCCGAGCACCACCGCCGGCATGGCGGTGGCCGGGCGCCTCATCCCCCCACCCCGAGCAACCGACTCGCCAGCCAGAAGTAAAACAGCAGTCCGAGCACGTCCACCGACGTCGTGACGAATGGGCCGGTGGCGACCGCGGGGTCGACCCCGGTTCGGTCCAGCAGCAATGGGGTGCACGTGCCGACGAACGCTGCGATCGTCATCGATCCCGCGGTCCCCATCATGACTACGAAGCCGAGGCGCAACGCGTCGACATCGGCGTGCAACAGGTACGAGGAACTACCGATCAGCAGGCCGTAGGCCAGGCCCATCACCACCCCGAGCGATACTTCGCGCAGCACGATGCGCTTGATTCGATGCGTTTCGATGAAACCGACCGCGAGACCCCGCACGATAATCGTCGAACTTTGCATACCGACGTTGCCGCCCATACCGGCGACGACAGGCATGAAGAGCGCGAGCGCGGGTACTTGCGCCAGCGCCTGGTCGTAGCCCGACAGTGACATCGCAGCGGCAGTGCCACCGACGGCAGCCGCCAGCAACCATCGCCATCGAGCGCGCAGACTTCCGTAAAACGAACGCGTTTCCGCCAGCTCTTCTCCGGCGCCGGCCATCTTCAGGATGTCCTCGGTCGCCTCTTCGCGGATGACATCCACGACGTCATCGACATCGACGATACCGACCATGCGACCGTATGCGTCGACAACGGGCAACGCGACGAGATCGTAGCGGCCGACGATATCGGCAACTTCCTCCTGATCGGTGTCCGCCGAGACATGCACGACGTCGCGTTCCATCACGTCGCGGATCGTCTGTCCGGGCAGGCTGATGACCAGCGTCCGCAACGAACACACGCCCACGATCCGATCGTCGTCATCCACAACGTAGACGTGAAACGCGGTGTCAGGCGGTTCCTCCTCTGCCTGGATCATCGCAAGCGCGTCACCGACGGTTGCCTCGGGCGCCACCCGGAAGTAGTGCGGCGACATGATGCCGCCGGCTGTGTTCTGGTCGTAGGCGAGCAGCTCCTCGATCTCGTCGACGTCGTCCTTGTCGAGCTGCTCCAAGATCTTGCGCAGGCCGGACTGCCCCACGTGCTGCAGGATGTCGACGGCATCATCAGCCTCAAGTTCGTCCAACAACAGGGCGGCTTCCTGGGGCGCCAGTTGCGCCAGCAGGGGCCCGGCGGACTCCTCCCGCATCGACGAGATGATCTCGGGACGACGTTCGGCGGTCAGAAGTTGAAGGACTTGTTTCTGGTCGGCGTAGTCGAGGTTGTCGAGTTGGCTGGCGATCTGGACGTCGTCCAGCCGCTCAAGCGCTCGACGCAGCCGCCGAAGATCCCGGGCACGCAATAGCGTGTGGATCACCTGAATCTTGCGGGTGCGCGTGATGGTCACAGCGGCGTGGACAATAGGCCGCTGGCGCAGCGGACGCTACCCGCGGACGCTGTATGCGAAGGCCAACCCCTGCAATGAGCTCAACTCTGGACTGCGCCAACGGGGGCGCCAGCCAGATTGAACGCTGCGACCACGAGGAACGCGACGAAAATCGCGACGACGATCCACAACAGCGCATGCGCCGAAGGCACGAGGGCGCCGAGTCGCTCGACAGTCGAGGGTCCAACTGCGGCGGCCTGGCCACCAGCTCGCACGTGCGGTGGCCGAGAGGGGGACGAGAGGCTGGTGCTCGGCCTACCGGCTTCCACTCGTCCGCTCCTGCGCCAGGGCGAACGGAGGACCGACCGCTCATGGGTCGGTCCCGACAATCGATCGGGCGTCGATTGATTCTCTCCGCGCAGCGCTGGACGCTCGCCCGTCTTGTCGTTGCGCCGAGCATGGATCATCGCCCGCTCGCGTTCATGCAGCAGGTCCATGACCGCTTGCTGGCTAACGCCCAAAGAACGCGTGCAGCAGCGGAAGAACCCCTTGACGAACACTTGGCCCGGTAGTTCCTCGAAGCGATCGGCTTCCAGCAACGCGATACTGCTCGCGGGAATCTTGGTGGCGACCGCGAGCTGCTCGACGCTCATTCCGCGACGCAATCGCTGCGCCTCGATGTACGCCCCGGGGGACGGCAGATCATCGTCACGCTGGGCGCGGTCGACGAAAACGCCGTCCTCGTCCAGCAGCGACTCGTCCAGAGCAGCTGCTTCGGCAACGTCGTGAGCCACGACGCGTAACCGGCCGGTGTCGGCGCGCATCGCAGGAGACTGCCTCGGGGTGGCGAGGTGCCGCAAGTACGATCGCTGGCATCGCCGTACGCAGCACGCTGCACCGCGTCAGTACCCTCGCGGTACACACGCGGACGGGCTTCGTAGCGACAACCCCTACCCGTCGGTGGCCGGATGCGCGTTTACAGCCGTGCGCGCGAGCGTAGGCGGCGACACCGCAGGGAGATCGGGTGTCGTGCTGGACGGTCCCAAGAAGCGCGAGCAGTCCACGGCTAGGCAGCTTCGGGGAGACAGCGCGACGCACTGTTCGAATGCGGTATGGGCCTCGTCTGCGCGACCGAGTCGGAGGTTGGCCACGCCGACAATGCGATGGGCGTCTTGGATGGGGCAGCGACTGTCGTCGGCCACGGTCGAGGCATGCTCGAGTGCGAGGTCGGGCCTCTCGCTATCCAAGTAGACCTGAGCGAGTCGGTACCGACCCACGCAGTAGTCCGGATTGATCATGACGGACTGGCGCAACTCAGTGGTTGCCTCCACGAGGTTGCCCTGGCTGTGGTACGCCCAGCCAAGGTTCGCCAACGCTGAGTAGCGGTGCGTGTAGAACTGCTCCGCCAGCGCGGCCCGTGCCTCGGTGATAGCCGAACCGTCGGCCCCAAAGAAGAGGTCAACGACAGACATCGAGTTGTGAGAGCGGCCGCGCCCGGCGGCGCCAGACTCGTAGTGTTTCGCCGCGGTCTTGAACTGCTCCCTCGCCTTGCGATGCAGTGCCTCGGCGCGTTGTCGCTGGTGCCCCGCAGCTTCGTCGACGAGACAGCGGTCGATCTCCACCGCGTCCACGATCGTGCGCCCTTCATTGAGGAGCAAGACCCCCAGCAGATAGTGAGAGTCAGCGTGACCCGGGTCGCTGGTAAGCGCGCGGCTCAACTGAAGCTTGGCGTCCTCGAACATACTGTTGTGGAACGAGCCGACAGCAACGTCGTAGTGCTTGTCGGCCGCGGCCACCCCGCCTTCCGCGGGCGCCTTGGCTTCGCCGGGACCGCGCGTGGCACACCCGAGCGCGGCGTTGGCGCTGAGCAGGCCGAGGGACAACCATACGAGACCCGCGGCACCGACACCGGCTCGCCGCGGAGTCTGCGGGCGGTCACGGCGTCCACGCGATCTCCTGGGCTGGAGCGAAGGACGGGCGGACCCGGGCTCGGAGAGTGACATGTGCCCGAAGATACTGAGGAGATGATCGGACCCCAAATAAACTACCGGGGGCGCTTTGTTCGCCCGATCGGCGGCCCGCGCCTGGATGCAACCGGGTGACAGTACGAATTGCGGGGTCGCGCGCCGTTCCGGCGGTGGCCGGACGACCGCCCGCTGGTATGCTCGAACGGTGTCCGCCGCCATGCTGTGCGCTCTGCTCGACCCCAGTCCCGACGGTCCGGCGTGGGCTCGTCCCTGGGTTGACGATGTCCTGCGGCAGCACGTGTTCCTGCCCCCGCCGGAGCCCGCCGAGTCGGAGGATGGTGGCAACCATGGTCTGCGAGGCTGGAGCGTGGGCGCCGTGGTGGGCAACGAAACCTTGGTGCAGTCGCGGCCGATCGTCCGCGCCCGGGACGCAGATCCTATCGACGACTTGCTGCGCACCGCGACGCGATGCGTGATCGCTGCGTTTGCGCGGCAACGCGCGACCGGGGACGTCATCTCGCCGCCAGCACCGAAGATCTCGCGCTTTAGTCGCTGGATCGGTGTTCGCGCGGAGGCCGGACTCGACAAGCAGGCCCGCGAGGAACTCTTGGCGAAACTTCCCGACTTCCTCGCTCGCAGTCAGACCGACCGCACCGACGGTGAACTCGTGTTCCTGACCTTCCTGGCGCACCTGCAGCGGCTCGGCGGCCTCAACGCAACGTACGACCCACCCGAACGGATCAACGCCGCTTTGGCTGCGCTGGACGAAATGTTGCGGGACCAACCCCCCCACAACGTCATGGTCAGCGACGGGCGGAGTTTCGGCATGCTGCACCGCGGCGGCACCGTGCTGCTGTTCGAGCCGCCGGAAGATCTCCCGCGGCCTCAGGTGCGACTCACGTCCCCCGATGCACAGAGCGCCAGTTTGCTGCTGTACAGCCCGCACGCGCCGCCACCAACACCGATACCCGGGGCAGAGCGTCTCGCTGATGGCATGTTCACCATCGAAACCCGGGCCCCGCGGAAACTCGTGCGCGGCTGAACCGCACGCGGGGGTCGGCTGTCCTTCCTCCGCGGTGGCTGGTGCTGGTACGGTCGAGGCGACGTGCGTGTCAACGTGCTGCATCACGCCGCGTGCTTCGACGGTGTGTCGAGTTGTGCGCTTTTCACCGCGTTCTTCGAGCGATGCGTGAGCGCCGATGCGCGCCTATCGTACTTCGCCAAACAACATCGTCGTGGCGACCCCTACGCTGACGGCGACTTCGACGCCGACCAGGCCGCGGTGCTGGATTTTCGTTACACGATGCGCGACGGGCTGACGTGGTTCTTCGATCACCATCAATCGGCGTTTCAGCTGCCCGGCGAGCGCGAGCATTTTGACGCGGACCGAAGCGGCAAGAAGTTCTACGACCCCACGGCGCCGAGTTGCACGGGCTACATCGCAAAGATCGCCAGCGAGCAGTTCGGTTTCGACGTTTCGCCGCACACGGAACTGCTGCACTGGGCGCAAATGGTCGATTCGGCGGATTTCCCGGATCCCCAGATGCCGGTCGAGTTGGCGGTACCGCCGCTGCGCTTGATGACCTTTGCCGAGCAAGCGTTACGTGACCCGGACACCATCGCCCAGTTTGTGCGCGATCTGATCACGCGGCCGCTCAAGGACATCGCCGAGGCGCAGTACGTGGTCGACGCCCTCGCGCCGGCTTTGGCCCGGCACGCCGAGGACATCCAGCTTATCAAGTCCCGACTGTCGTTGGACGCGGGTGTGCTGCAGTACATGCTGCTGGACCAGCCTCCGCGCGCGTACAACAAGTTCATCCCCTACTACCACCATCCCAAAGCACGGTATCTGGTGGGCGTGTCCATCGGACCGGAAGGTAAGATCAAACTGTCGGCCGGCTACAACCCGTGGCTACCGCCCGCCGAGCGCGAACATGACCTCTCGGCCCTGTGCGAACGTTTCGGCGGTGGTGGGCATCCCTACGTCGGTGGGATCACCTTTGACGCGGACCGGGAGCAGCAAGCCATCGCCGCGCACGCGTGGATTGTTGACGTGCTTCGCGGGCACAGAGCGCCATCGTGACGGTAGACCGACAGCACGCTGCGTCGGCGCTGGTGCAGTTGCGCCGCCGCGTCGACGCCCACTTCGAAGCGGCGGTCGAGCGCAGTCCGACGCAGTTTTCGTGTCGCGCGGGTTGCCACGAATGCTGTCGTCGAGGGCTCTCGGTCTTCGCGATTGAAGCGGTTCGGATCGAGAACGCCCTGGAGCAGCTGCCCGATGGCGCTCGAGCGCAGGTTCGTGCTCAGGCGATGCGACCCGACGAAGCGTTGTGCCCGCTCCTGCTGGACGGTCTGTGTTCTGTGTACGACGAGCGTCCGATCATCTGTCGTTCACACGGGCTGG
>JAESSZ010000369.1 GCA_016763875.1 Nannocystaceae bacterium | reverse complement strand
GTGCCGTCTGTGCCGTCTGTGCCGTCTGTGCCGTCTGCGCCGTCTGTGCCGGCCTCGATCTCGGGCAGTCTGGTTGGGCAGCCGAGCCCAATTAAGACGAGGGCCACAGCAACAATCCGGAGTTCCAGCAACTCGACGCGCTCGCCAAGGAGGTCCGAGCGGCGACATCGGAGGAGCGAGTCGTAGACAAGATTGCCGCCGAACTCGAGGCTGTCGGGGCTGATGAGATGAGAGACCGCCTTTTCGACGCGCTGGTGATGGTCGAACGAGAGGGCAGGGTCGAGACGGCGGCTGCGTAACCAAACACGTGTCCGGACTTCGTAGAACCTCGCCCGATTTGCGGCCGACTCCAGCTGGCGAACGACATGGTCGTTCGGCCGGGTCCATTTTTATGGGACCGACGCGGAGGTCGCGGAGGAGTACCGCCGCCCACAACGATGGCGACGAACTTCGCCCGGATGCTCTTCATCGCCTGGCTTACGCGAGCCGCTGATACGCCGGTTGCCGTGGCGATCATGCGCTGCGACAGCCCGCCCAGAGAGGCG
Source organism: Nannocystaceae bacterium (assembly GCA_016763875.1). Lineage (GTDB taxonomy): Bacteria > Myxococcota_A > Polyangia > Nannocystales > Nannocystaceae > JAESSZ01. Next base: position 3,649 of record JAESSZ010000369.1, on the reverse strand, counting down.
AGGAAAAAGTCCACTTCGCGGTCGGTCAACGCATTGATGAATTGCTCCACCCGCCGCGCGACGCGGAGTTGTAGTTCGCGCGAGCAAGGAGTCTCTATGAACTGCCGACAATCGGACAGGCGCCAGGCTCCGGATTGAAGCCTGACGCCGCCCAAGGCTCTAGACGCTGGAGCGTGTTAGACGAGCCCAGATCACTGGGACGATGATGGTTGAAACCACCCCGCCGAAGTAAGCGGCAAAAAATGCTGCAGTACTCATATCTTTCCTCCTTCCCGTTCAACAGCAGGACGCAACTGTCCTGTCTGTGATTTGGGAGGCGCGGGCTTAGCGCACGAGATACTGCTAGATGCAGCCAATAACAGCATGATTGGCCCCAGCACAACGTCAAGAGGTTCTCTGGCCAGCGATGCTCGCAACCTGGAGCGCCCACAATTGCTTCGCGCGCCCGAGACAGAGCCGACGACCGGCGCGCTGTCTCGTGCAGCCCTTTGCCGCCGCCTACGCAGACCTCGGAAAGAACTCTTCAAATACTCGCAGCCCGCGCAACTCAGACGCGTGTCGCCGGCCAGAGGGTCTGCTACGTCGTCATGTTCAGCGGGGTCACGGCGTACGCCCAGTTGTACGCGACGGGCGACTCCTCGCTGCGCATCGCACGGGTCGCGCTTGTGCCGTCCAGTCCACCCGCGGCGCAAGATCACCTCCAGGTCGATGACGCACGGCGTCCCTCACTTCGCATGGTTAGCCCGATGCTCTATCGCTCACGATTTCGACCGGCTGGGTCACAGAAACCCGCGAGGGCTGGTGACGGTCGATGAACTCGGCGTGATCGACTGGGTGAGCGCGTGGGCAACAGCGGTAAGTGTGTACGGGGTCGCTGTTGATGCGGTCGAAACCGGCTCGCGGGCCGACATTGGCCGCGCGACTGGCGAGGTGTCCGCAACGGCTGCGCGACCGGCCCGTGGGCCGAGTCGGTTGTGCGACGCGCGAGTCGGCGGTGCTCGGATCGCCCTGCCTCTCCCAAGGTGCGGCAAAATCTGGCGATGAGTTGGAGGATCGTTGCTGAGCATGCCCGACGGCAGAGAACGGCTACATAACGTCCGTTATGTAACCATTCTTTTGGATCAGCCATGCCCCTGCCAAGGTAGGCAAAGGTGCGATCGGAACCCGTGGGTTTAGGTCAGTCGGACGGCGGGTCATCCGACTCGGCCAGTGCAGCGAGGTCAGCACAGGGCCCGCAGATCGTAGGGCCGCCGGAGCCAACGCTCGCAAACGCTACCAGCTTCGCTTGCCCAAAACTCCCCGGGGTGTGATTCCAGACCACCGGGGAGAGCACTTCCATGCCAAGACGACGAACATGCCAATGGATATCCGGTCTGGTGCTTCTGGCTGTCCTGACTGGATTCGGATGCATCACAAGGCCACCCGTTCCGCCGCCGAATCCGGTCTACGCGGTGTGGCAGCTTGAGACTGCGGCGCAGTTGCAGACGATGCTCGACGTGAAGAGTTGCGAGCACTGGCGAGTGGTCGAGCTGCTCGTAAGGGACAAGAAGCTGGTCCTTGTCCTTGTGCACGACGGACCCGCGACCGTCGACCCGGCCTGTCGGAGCTAAGTGCAAAGATCTGCGCGCGACCTTCCCGGCATTGGGGCTTGGGCTTTGCGCAAACCCATTGCGCATCAGTGTGCCCGCGCAATGGGGTTTTGCAACGCGTAGGTCCCTGAAATCGCGTAGGGGTTGGCCGTTGCAGGAACGGCCGTTTTCGCAACGGTCGATCTTCACCATCCTCTATTGGGGATGAACTCGGCCTGTCGTGCGAGGTGTCTTCGGCGATGTCGACCAGCCGCGTGCGTGCGCCGGCACATCGTGATCACCTCGATCGATCCATCGATCCATCGTGATCACTTCGACGATCCACTGGTCGGTGACCCGATGACGTGACTGGCGATGGAGTGCTTCGTTCTGAGCTCATGTTTCTAGATTCGAATGCGATCGATCTCGTCCTGGCTGATGCGCTCGCGGTGCCGGTTGTTCCCCCGTTGGCGTTGGGGTGGGCGGCGCGGAAGGTCGACCGGTCCGCGATGACGCTCCGGTCGATGTGCCGCTGTGGGGCGTGTGGGTGGGCGGAGCAAGCCCAGCTGACCAAGCCTGACGTACAGCCGGCCCAAAATCGGCGGATAAGTACCCGTGCAAGCGGTGCTCTGGTTTGGCGAGTTGCGTCGTCGCAACGAAAGGTGCGCGGTCGGTGAAACCTCACGCGCTAAGAGAGGTCGATCCGGGAACCGGAAGCGCTCCCCTGGGAAAGTCCACCTGAATGCCTGGATGTGCTCACTCAATTTGGTCGCTGCGCCTCGTTGTTGCGGCCGTCGCCGCGTGCGTGCCTGCGGTCGAAGGGCCGGAGTGCCACGGCTTGCCAACCCACCCCCTCGACGAGCCTGCACCGGTTCACACCGAGTTTGTGATCCTTAACGCCACCGGTCGCACGGTGTATCTCCCGACACGCGGTTGTTCGGGGCTGCAGGTGGAGATTGCCGAGTTAGACGGGACCCATAGGTCCGCCGTAGGGGGAGTCCCGTCATGCTGGCGAGTCAACTCTGCGCCCGCTGATGCGTGTGGGACGCAAGCAATGAGGAGCTCGATGTGCTCCGACGATCTGGTCGCCCTCCTACTTGCGCCGGGGGAGCAAGCGATCGGCACGTGGGAGGGGCATGTTGTGGCGGTACACGATGTGACCGACGTCAACTGCGTCGCCTTCGCCTGTGGCGACGAACAAAGCGCCGCGTGCTCAACGTTAGAGACCCCGCCTTGGCGCCAATACACCGTCGTGGTTGCAGTCTACGACGAGGAGCAATGCTGCGACGCTACGAACAGCTGTGAAGGGGCGTCTGCTTGCGGAAACGAAGGCTGGCCTTTGCCGGCGGAGCCAGCGCGAGTCATCCAGACCGCTTTCAACTATGGTGTCGACACGATGGTGCGAGTGGAGATCCGCGACTAGGGCATTCACTCATCGGGCCGAACAGACGTTCGGCCGCGAGATCACGGATTTCGATCTTCGCATTGATATCCGTCTGGGCGTACATCGCCATCAAGACGAGTTGCGGGACGCCAAAATTGCCCGCGGCCGCGCCCTCGGTAAAGCCGCTGCGAGTGCGCCTGCATCTGCGGTCATGCCCGTACCGGTCGAAGCGCCACCCGCGGCGAACGTCCTCGAACTGTGCGCCGCTCCAGCTCACTCTACTCGCGGTCGAAAGCTTCCACCCGAGGTCTTCTCTGAGTCGGAGGTCCGCGCGCTCCTCGATGCCTGCGTGACCGCGGCGAAGCGGCCCGCGGTTGGCGTGCGCAACCGGGCGTTGCTCGCCGTTCTTTGGCGCAGCGGAATCCGCACTCCGAAGCGCTCGACCTCATGCCGCACGACGTCGACTTTGTGCGTGGCACCTCCAAACGAGGTTGAGGGTGTGGGTCTCCTTCGCGCGAGTGTCCAGGTGCTTGGCGTTGATCTTCGCTTTTTCAATCTCTGTTTGGTGCAGGCTCTGGGCCTGCACACCCATCATCCCGGCGACCTTCGTCACCATCGATTCAATGGCAACAAACTCGGGCGCTGGCTCGGTGGGTCGGTGGCGCACAAGAGCCGCGACCTCGGCCCTGGTCACCGG